>JBKJYC010000332.1:0-3336 GCA_046715885.1 Usitatibacter sp. | reverse complement strand
AAGCGGATCAGCTCCACGCCCATGATGAAGGCGAGCTGGCGCGCGACCTCCGTCTTGCACACGCCCGTGGGCCACGAGAACAGGAAGGATCCGATCGGCTTCTGGGCGCTGCCCAGGCCGCTGCGCGCCATCTTGATCGCCGCCGACAGTGCGTCGATGGCGCGTTCCTGGCCGAACACGACATTCTTCAGGTCGCGGTCGAGGTTCTTCAGCGCGCTGCGGTCGTCGGACGAGACGTTCCTCGCCGGAATGCGCGCGATCTTCGAGATGATCTCTTCGATCTCAGGCTTGCCGATCACCTTCTTCTGCTTGGACTTCGGCAGGATGCGCTGGAGCGCGCCCGCCTCGTCGATGACGTCGATCGCCTTGTCGGGGAGGTGGCGGTCGTTGATGAAGCGCGCCGAGAGCTCCGCCGCGGTGGTGAGCGCGTTGGCGGTGTACTTCACGCCGTGGTGGGACTCGAACCGCGACTTCAGGCCGCGCAGGATCTCCACCGTCTCCTGGATCGAGGGCTCGTTGATGTCGATCTTCTGGAAGCGCCGGGAGAGCGCATGGTCCTTCTCGAAGATGCCGCGGAACTCGTTGTACGTGGTGGCCCCGATGCACTTGAGCGCACCCGAGGAGAGCGCCGGCTTGAGGAGGTTCGAGGCGTCGAGCGTGCCTCCCGAGGCGCTTCCCGCGCCGATCAGCGTATGGATCTCGTCGATGAAGAGGATGGCGTTGGGATTGTCGAGGAGTTGTTTCAGCACCGCCTTCAAGCGCTGCTCGAAGTCGCCGCGGTATTTCGTCCCGGCCAGCAATGCGCCCATGTCGAGCGCATAGACCTGGGCCTTCGAGAGGATCTCGGGCACCTGGCTGTCGACCACGCGCTTGGCCAGACCCTCGGCGATCGCCGTCTTGCCCACGCCCGCCTCCCCGACCAGAAGGGGGTTGTTCTTGCGCCGGCGGCAGAGGATCTGGATCACGCGCTCGATCTCGGACTCGCGCCCGATGAGCGGGTCGATCTTGCCGTCGATCGCGAGCTGGTTCAGGTTCTGCGTGAAGCTCTCCAGAGCCCCGCCCGACTGGGCCTCGGGCGCTTCCTGCTCGCCTTCGCCCTCCTCGCGCGCGCCCGGCGCCTGGGGTGCCTTGGTGATGCCGTGCGAGATGTAGTTCACGACGTCGAGTCGGGAGACCCCCTGCTGGTGCAGGAAATAGACCGCGTGGGAGTCCTTCTCGCCGTAGATGGCCACCAGCACGTTGGCGCCGGTGACCTCCTTCTTGCCGGAAGACTGGACGTGCAGGATCGCGCGCTGGATGACGCGCTGGAATCCGAGCGTGGGCTGGGTGTCGACCTCGCCGGATCCGGCGACGGTCGGGGTGTGCTGCATGACGAAGTCCGCCAGCGCCTTCTTGAGCTCATCGATCTTCGCAGCGCACGCCTTCAGCACTTCCGCGGCCGAAGGGTTGTCGCAAAGGGCGAGCAGCAGGTGCTCGACCGTGATGAACTCGTGGCGCTTCTGCCGGGCCTCCACGAAGGCCATGTGCAGACTGACTTCGAGTTCCTGGGCAATCATGTTTCCTCCATCGCGCACTGCAGCGGATGCTGGTGCTGGCGCGCATATGCCGTGACCTGGTCCACCTTGGTCGAGGCCACATCCTTCGGGTAGATCCCGCAAACGCCCCGCCCCTCCGTATGCACTTTGAGCATGACCTGGGTCGCCCGTTCCCGCGGCAGGGTGAAGAACAGCTGCAATACCTCGACGACAAACTCCATGGGGGTGTAATCGTCGTTATACATCACGACCTGGAACATGGGCGGCGGCTTGGTCTTGGTCGCGCTCGGCTTGAGGGCCGTGGAGCCGCTGCTGGGTTTGTCGGCCATGGAGCCTGGACGGGTCGCCTTTCGAGGTGTTTCCGGGTGGGCGTGCTAGTTCGGGGGACATCGCTACCTAATATGGACAAGCGGGGGGCGTTTTTCAAGACCCTTCAACCCCTTATCGACGCCGCCGGTCCATCCGTGGCATCCGCGCCACAGGTCCTGAGCCCCCCATTGACTTGCCCAAAATCCGCGGGTACAAAGCGCGTTGGAGTTTGGCTTCAAGGGTTTCGCGTATCTTGCGGGGCTTGGAACCGAACGATGCGCGGGATTCCACCCGTTTAGACAAGAGGCAGGGAGCAATGGCAACAGGCACTGTGAAATGGTTCAACGACGCGAAGGGTTACGGGTTCATCACCCCCGACGACGGCAGCGAAGACCTCTTCGCGCACTTCTCCGCGATCCAGATGCAGGGCTTCAAGACGCTGAAAGAGGGACAGAAAGTCTCCTTCGACGTGACGCAGGGCCCGAAGGGAAAGCAGGCGTCGAACATTCAAGCCGCCTGACAGCGCGACATTCGCAGTAAAAAGCCCCTGTGGCGCGAGCCACTGGGGCTTTTTTCTTTGGTCCGCGACAAGCGACGCTACTTCATCCGCCGCTTTAGCTCCGCATCGACCTCGTCCATGTACTGCTCGGTGGTGAGGAAAGGATGGTCGGGGCGGATCAGGGTCGCCAGGTCCTTGGTCATCTTTGCCGCCTCCACGGTGTCCACGCAGACCTTCTCGAGCGCGAGCGCGAAATTCACCACGTCGGGTGTGCCGTCCATCTTGCCGCGGTACTGCAGGCCGCGCGTCCAGGCGTAGATCGACGCGATCGGATTGGTGGAGGTGGGCTTGCCCTGCTGGTGGAGCCGGTAGTGCCGCGTCACCGTTCCGTGGGCCGCCTCGGCCTCGACGGTCCGGCCATCCGGGGTGGTGAGCACGGAGGTCATCAGGCCGAGCGAGCCGTAGCCTTGGGCGACGGTATCGGACTGGACGTCGCCGTCATAGTTCTTGCAGGCCCACAGGTAGCCGCCACTCCATTTGAGATTGGAGGCGACCATGTCGTCGATCAGCCGGTGCTCGTAGGTGAGGCCGGCGGCCTTGAACTGGTCGGCGAACTCGGCGTCGAAGATCTCCTGGAAGAGGTCCTTGAACCGGCCGTCGTAGGCCTTGAGAATCGTGTTCTTGGTGGACATGTAGACCGGGTACTGGCGGTCGAGCCCGTACCGGAACGACGCGCGGGCGAAGTCACGGATCGAGTCGTCGTAGTTGTACATGCCCATGGCGACGCCGCCACCGGGGAAGTTCGCCACCTCGAACTCCATCCGCGCGCTGCCGTCTTCCGGCTGGAACGCGATCGTCAGCTTGCCCGGGCCGGGCACCACGAAGTCGGTCGCCTTGTACTGGTCGCCAAACGCATGACGACCGATGACGATCGGCTTCGTCCAGGTAGGTATCAGCCGGGGGATGTTCGAGATCACGATCGGCTCGCGGAAG
>JBKJYC010000331.1:0-3559 GCA_046715885.1 Usitatibacter sp. | reverse complement strand
CGTATCGAACTGGGCCCCCTCGGCGGCGAGCTTAAGGACGACCTGCTCGCTGGTGGAGTGACGCACCCACACCTCGCCGCCCGCGTCGGCCGTCACGAACATCTTGCCGCGCTGGCTGAAGTCCATGGCTACAACCGGCTTGGTATGCGGCTCGAGCGTATGAGCGCGCACCAGCTCGAAGCCGTCGGTCGTCTTGGCCACCTCTTTGAGACGCTCCAGCGACGGGTGCCCCGGCGGCAGCTGACTGTGCATCAGGCACACGCCCTCATAGGCGCCACGCCCGATCCGACCGCGCAGCTGGTGCAGCTGGGACACCCCGAACCGGTCGGCGTCCATGATCAGCATCACGGTGGAGTTCGGCACGTCCACCCCGACCTCGATCACCGTGGTCGCCACGAGGAGCTGGACCTTGCGCGCCTTGAAATCCGCCATCACCTGCGCCTTCTCCTCGGACTTCATCCGGCCGTGCACCAGCCCCACGGCGAGGTCCGGAAAGGTGGCGCGGATGGTCTCGTAGGTCTCGAGCGCGGTCTTCAGCTGCAGCGCCTCGCTCTCCTCGATGAGCGGGCACACCCAGTAGGCCTGGGCGCCCTCGGCGCAGCTGTCGCGCACGCGCTTCACCACCTCGTCGCGGCGCGATTCGTCGACCAGCTTGGTCACCACGGGCAGGCGTCCCGGCGGCATCTCGTCGATGATCGAGACGTCGAGGTCGGCGTAGTAGCTCATCGAGAGCGTGCGCGGGATGGGCGTGGCGCTCATCATCAGCTGGTGCGGCTCGCCGCCCTTGGCGGACAGCGCCAGGCGCTGCTCGACCCCGAAACGGTGCTGCTCGTCCACCACGCTCAGCCCGAGCTTCGCGAATTTCACGTCCTCCTGGAACAGCGCGTGGGTGCCGATGGCGAGCTGCGTCTCGCCCTTCGCGATCGCCTCGAGGGCGAGCTTGCGCGCGCGCGCCTTGAGGCTGCCCGCGACCCACGCGACCCTTACGCCGAGCGGCTCCAGCCAATGGCGCAGCTTGAGGAAATGCTGCTCCGCGAGGATCTCGGTGGGCGCCATCAGCGCCACCTGCCAGTCGTTCTCGATCGCCTGCACGGCGGCCAGTGCCGCCACCAGCGTCTTGCCGCTGCCCACGTCGCCTTGCAGCAACCTGCGCATCGGGTGCGGCTGCGCCATGTCCCTGGCGATCGTGGCGAGCGCCTTCTTCTGCGCGCGGGTGAGGGCGAACGGAAGCGACTTCACCAGCGCGTTGGTGAGGGTGTGCCTGGCGGGCAGCTTCGGCGCCGATTTCGCGCGCCGCTCGCGATAGGCGAGGCGCATCGCCAGCTGCTGGGCGAGGACCTCGTCGAACTTGAGCCGGCGCCACGCCGGATGCGTGCGCTCCTCCAGGCTCGCGCGGTCCACCCGCGGCGGCGGGCGGTGCAGGAAGTGCACGCTCTGGCGGAAGTCGCGCAGCTCGAGCTCGGCCAGCAGCTGCGCGTCGAGGGTCTCCTCGAGGGCCAGCGTATCCAGGCTGCGCCCGATCAGCTCGCGCAGCGCCGCCTGCGAAAGCCCCGCGGTGGTGGGATAGACCGGCGTCAGCGACTTCGACAGC
Source organism: Usitatibacter sp. (assembly GCA_046715885.1). Classification (GTDB taxonomy): domain Bacteria; phylum Pseudomonadota; class Gammaproteobacteria; order Burkholderiales; family Usitatibacteraceae; genus Usitatibacter. The sequence continues at coordinate 1,968 of JBKJYC010000331.1, read as the reverse complement.
GGCGCGCCCTTCTCCACGACGCGATACTTCGGGTGGACCATCTCGTCGCCGAAGAAGCCGGCGCGCACCTCGCCGAACAGGCGCAGGCGCTTGCCGGGCTCCAGCTGCTTCACCTGGCTGGGATAGAAATTCAGGAAGCGCGCCCAGAGCTCGCGCTCGCCGTCGGTGAGCTTCAGGACCAGCGTGCGGCGCGGGCGGTACTTCACCGCCGCGTCCACGATCTCGGCCTCGACCAGCACGCTCTCGCCGGCACGCGCGTCCTTCAGGGCCGTGAGGCGCGTCTCGTCCTCGTAGCGCAACGGCAGGTGCAGCGCCAAGTCCAGCTTCGAGCGGATGCCGAGCTTCTCGAGCTGCTTCGCGACCGCGGGGCTGAAGGGCAAGGCCGGCTAGAGCTTCGGCGGGAATTCGCCTTCGGGATCGGCCGATCCGTCATGGGAGCTGCCCAGGTGCATGATCGCGTCGATCTCGACCGCGGCCCCGCGCGGGAGCGACGCCACGCCGATGGCCGCGCGCGCCGGATACGGCTCCTGGAAGTACGTGGCCATCACCTCGTTCACCTTGGCGAAATTCGCGAGGTCGGTGAGGTAGACGGTGACGCGCACCACGTCCTGGAAGTCGCCTCCCGCGGCGCGGCAGACGGCGCGCAGGTTCTCGAACACGCGCTTCGCCTGGTTCTCGAAACCCTCGGCCAATTGCATCGTCTTCGGGTCGAGCGGGATCTGGCCCGACAGGTACACCGTGTCGCCGGCCCGCACGGCCTGCGAGTAGGTGCCGATCGCGGCCGGCGCGTCGGGCGTGGATATGGGCTTCATCGCTTGCCGGCGTTGAGCGGCGATGCTCTTCGTGCGCTCCAACGCCGTTCCCGATGCCGACTCATTGCACGCCCTCTCATGATTTCTTCTTCAGGCGGGAAATGCGGACCACCTCGGGTATGCGGCGCAGGCGCCGGAACACGTGCGCCAGGTGCATGCGGCTCTTCACCTGAACGGTGAAGACGATCGTGGTGTAGGCCTGGCTCGCCTTCTGCTCGGTCTCGATGTGGTCGATGTTGGAGTCCGCGTCCGAGATCTCGGCCGCGAGGCGCGCCAGCACGCCGCGCTGGTTGGCCGCGGTCAGGCGCACGTTCACGTCGAAGAGCCGCTCGGGCGCCGGGTCCCACTGCACGTCGACCCACTTCTCCGGATCGAAGTGGAACGGGTGGATCGCCGGGCAATCGTGGGTGTGCACGACCAGGCCCTGGCCCTTCTTGATCTGCGCGATGATCGGGGCGCCCGGAATCGGGCGGCAGCAAGGCGCGAACTGGACCGCCATGCCCTCGGTGCCGCGGATGGTGATGGAGTCGAGGTGGTGCGGGTGCAATGCCTCCCCGGTCTCCGGGTGAGCCTCGGGCGTGGACAGCAGCTTCTTGGCGACGACTACCGCCAGGCGCTTGCCCAGGCCGATATCGGCAAGGACCTCTTCGCGCGTCTTGGCACTTTCGCCCTTGAAGAAACGCCTCCAATGCGCCTCGCCGATCTCGTCGGGGTTGGCCTTCAACGAGCGCAGCGCCTGCACCAGCAGCAACTCGCCCACCTCGGCCGACTCCGCCGACTGCATGGTCTTGAGGTAGTGGCGGATGTGGGAGCGAGCCTTGCCGGTGCCGACGTACGAGAGCCACGCCGGATTGGGGCGCGCCTGGGGGTCGGTGACGATCTCCACCCGGTCGCCGTTGCGCAGCACGGTGCCCAGCTGCACGGGCTCGCTGTTGATGCGCGCCGACACGCAGTGGTTGCCGACGTCCGTGTGCACCGCATAGGCGAAGTCGATGGCCGTGGCGCCCTTGGGCAGCGAGAAGATCTTGCCCTTGGGGGAGAACACATAGACCGCGTCGGGAAAGAGGTCGACCTTGATGTGCTCGAGGAACTCCAGCGCGTCGCCCGACTCGCTCTGGATCTCCAGCAGCGACTGCAGCCACTGGCTCTTCAGCTG
>JBKJYC010000330.1:0-3858 GCA_046715885.1 Usitatibacter sp. | reverse complement strand
CCGCACCTCGTCGTCTGTCGCTTCCGGGCGACCATAGCGCACGTTGTCCTTGAGGCTGGCCGCGAAGATAACGGGGTCTTGTGAAACGATCGCGAACCGCCTGCGGAGTTCCCGTGGATCCGTCTGCCGGGCATCGACGCCGTCCAGAGTCACTGCGCCGGTTGCCGGATCGTAGAATCGCAGCAGCAGCTGGAACACGGTGGTCTTGCCGGCTCCCGAGGGACCCACGAGAGCCACGACCTCGCCGCGCGCCACTTCGAGCGAGAAGTGGTCGAGCGCGGCGGCATGCGGCCGCGAAGGATACGCAAAGGTCACGTCGCGATAAGCGACGCGCCCCTCGGGCGGCTCGGGCAGCGGCACGGGATTCGCGGGCGACTTGATGCCCGGGTCGGTCGCGAGCAGCTCCAGCAGCCGCTCGGAAGCGCCCGCCGCGCGCTGGATCTCGCCGTACACCTCGGCGACGACGAACATGCCGTTGGCCGCGATCACCGCGTAGAAGATGAAGGCGGTGAGCTCGCCCGCCGTGAGACGCCCGGCGAACACGTCGTGGGCACCGACCCACAGCAGCAGCCCGACCGCTCCGAAGGCGAGCACGATCACCGAGGCGATCAGCAGCGCCAGGTAGCCGGCGCGCTCGGCGGTCACCGCGAACACCTCCTCCACGCGCTCGCCAAAGGTGCGGACCTCGGGCACTTCGTGCGCGTAGGCCTGCACCGTGCGGATCTCGTGGATGGTCTCGTCCACGTGGCTGGTCACGTCGGCCACGCGATCCTGCACCGAGCGCGAGAGCCCTCGCACGCGCAGCCCCAGCAGCCCGATGGGCAGCAGCACGACGGGCGCGCACGCGAGCGCCAGTGCCGCGAGCTTGACGCTGGTCAGGATGAGCATCACGCCCCAGCCGAGCATGGTGACCGCCATGCGCAGCGCATAGAGCAGCGTGCCGCCCATCACCGCCTCCACCAGCGTCACGTCATTGGTGACGCGCGACGCCACCTCTCCGGTGCGGGTCTCCTCGAAGAACGCCGGCGAGAGCCGCACCAGGTGCTCGTAGATCTTCTGGCGCAGGTCCGCCGTGAAGCGCGCGCCGATCCAGTAGATGTTGTAGACCCGGATCCAGGTCACCGCACCCAGCACCGCGATCAGCGCGGCCAGGGTGGCGAGCGTGGCGTCGAGCACCGCCTCGTTGCCGCTGGTGAAGCCGGAGTCGATGACGCGCTTCAGGCCCTCGCCGATCACCAGCACCATGCCCGCGGACACGAGGATGGCGGACAGCGCCAGAGCCATGCGCCGCTTGTACGGCGCGAGGAGCCTGAAGAGCGGAAGGAGGCGGGTGATCCCGCCCTTCTTAGCCGCCGCGCCGGATGTTCGGCTTGGCAACGGTGCCGGTGACGGTGAACGAGCCGCGGTCCTGCGCGACCTGCGAGCGGATCTCCAGGAGCAGGCGTCCCGAAAGCGCGCTGTTCTGGCCGATGTCGATGGCGCCGTTGCCGCGCAGCACGCCGCCCTGCAGCACGACATTGCGGAACGCCGTGCGATGGTCTGCACTCGCCACTTCCGAGGTGAGCTCGGCGAACTTGGTCACGCCGGCGCGCTGGCCGGCAGCGTCCGATTGCATCACCGCCACCAGGTCCACGTTGCTGATCGAGCCTTCCGAGAGCCTGAACTTGCCCTGGGCGCGTGGCGCCGAAAGCAGTGTCGCGAGATCGGGCGATTCCGCGGCGACGATGAAGTTGCCGTCGAGCTTGCCGGTGACGCTGATGTCCTTCGTGATCGCGCCCACCAGCTGGTCGGCCTTCACCTTGGCCACCGAGAGGTCGCTCTCCAGCTTCACGTTCGAGCCCCAGTTGACCCTTAGCGTGCCGTTCACCTTGCCTTCCATGGTGTCGGCTTCGAACTCCGGGACCACGAGCTCCGTGGCGGTGAGCGAGCCCTTCAGTTTCACCTCGCTCACCGGGATCGGCGGGCCGAGCGGGAGCTGCCAGAACCGCGCGTAGAAATCGACGTCCATGCCCTTGTCCACGGGCTTGAGCCCCAGCGTCCACTTGCTGCCGGCTTCGCGCAGCGTCGCGCTGCGCAGAGCCCCGTCGCGCGTAAACAGCAGGTCCGCCGAGAAGGGATCGACCGGGGGCTTCACGTCGAGCTTCACGCCCTTCAAGCGGATCGCGTCGACCTCGGCCGCCTGCTTCTTTCCCTGCACTTCGCCCCACTTGAGGATGCGCTTCACCGCATCGCCCGAAAGCGTCACGTTGTCGAGCTCCAGCGAGGTGATCTTGATCTGGTCGCTGAAGAAGCCGCCGATGTCGAGGAAGATCCTGCCGCTCGCGGCCTTGGCGTCGAGCAGCTTGCCCACCGTGAGGCCCTCGATCTTCAGGTGGGGCGTGGGCACGAGCCAGAACTTCACCGACGAGATCGCGACCTCGTCGTGCAGCCAGCCCGACATCGCCTTCTCGACCTTGGTGGCGAAGCTGCGCATCGGAATCACGTGCAGCAGCCCGACGCCCACCACCAACAGCACCACCAGTCCGATGAAGAGGTTCTTCACCAGGCCCTTGCGGCGGCGCGGGTGGCGGCGCTTCCCGGCGGGCGTTTCCGCCTCGACCGCGTCGGGCTCGACCCTGGTGCGCAGGATGTCGGCGATCTCGCGCGCCTTCTTCGCCTGCTCCGCGCGCAGGCGGTCGTCCTCGGCGGCCTCGGCCTTCACCTTCTCCTTCATGTACGCCTGCGCCTGGGCCTTGCCCTCGATCTCGGCGCGCTTCTCCATGTCGTTCTCGAGCTCGGCCTGCACCTTGGCGCGCGTGTCCTCGGCGATCGTCTCGCGCGCCCGGGTCTCGATCTTGACGCGCATTTCCGCGTCTTCCCGGCCTTTCTTCTCCGACTCGATGCGCGCGGCGAGCTCCCTCTCGCGCCGCTCGCTCTCCTCGGCCTCCACCATGGCGCGCGCCTCCGCCTCGATCTTCCCGCGCCGCTCGACGTCGAGGCGCCGCGCGGCCTCCTCCTTTTCACGCGCCGCGGCATCGGCGGCACGCCGCAGCTTCTCCGTTTCCTGGGCCGCCTGGCGGCGGATCTCCTCGGCCTGTTGCGCCGCGAGCTCACTGGCGCGCACCGCCTGGCGGCGCAGCTCCTCGGTTTCCTTCTCGGCCTTGGCGCGCGCGGCGGACTCCGCGGCGGCGCGCTTCTCGGCCTCTACGCGCAGCTTCGCTTCCTGGTCGGCGCGCTCGCGCTGCATCTTCTCGGCCGCGACGCGCGCTTCCATCTCGGCTTTCTGCAGCTGGGCGCGCTCCTCGGCGAGGCGCTCTTCCAGCTCGGCCTTGGCCGCGAGCTTCGCCTCCGCCATGATCTGGGCCTGCATCTCGCCGCGCGCCTTCTCCTCGATCTCGGTGCGCAGCAGCTGCTCCATCTCCGAGCGGATGCGTGCCTCGATCTCGTCCTTCAGGCGCGCCTTCAACTCCTTCTCGGCGCCCGCGGCCTGCGCGGCCTGGTTCTTCGCGGCCGCTTCCGCAACGGCCCGCGCCCGCGCGAGCGCCTGCGCCTCGGCCTCGGCCTTCGCGCGCGCCTCGGCGAGCGCCTTGGCTTCGGTCTCGGCCTTCGCCCTCAGGTCCGCGAGGCGCCGGCTCTCCTCCTCGTCTTTCGCCTTGCGCGCGGCGGTCTCGGCGGCCTGCTGCGCAGCGAGCTCGGTCTGGCGCTGCTCTTCCTCGCGCGCGCGGGCCTGCAGCTCCGCCTTCGCGCGTGCGTTCGCTTCGGCCTCGGCCTTGGCGCGCAGCTCCGCGAGGCGATTGGCCTCTTCCTGCTCCTTCACCTTGCGCTCGGCGGCTTCCTTCGCCTGCTGCGCGGCGAGCGCAGCCTGGCGCTGCGTCTCCT
>JBKJYC010000329.1:0-3170 GCA_046715885.1 Usitatibacter sp. | reverse complement strand
GGCCACGCCGCATTCGCGCAGCGCCCGGGTCACGGCAACTCCCACGGCGAGCGAAAGGCCCGCGAGATGGCCCACTCCGCGGTCGAAGCGCCACAGCAGCGAGAACATGAGCGACCCGCCGAGGGCGCCCACCCACGAGCGCCCGCGCCGCCCACGTCCCTCGCTCTGCCATTCCGCGGCGAGGCATTCGCCCGAGGCCGCGCCGGCCGCCGCGCGCGCGAGCAGCCGCGAGTTGGTCGAATCCACTTCATCAGCCACTGCCAGGCGCACGCGTGGCGCGATCGGTCCCATCATCGAGCCGACGACGCAGGCCTCGAGGAACTCGATCGGATCGGCGAGGCGATAGCCCTTGCCCGGAACGCTGAAGAGCCGCACGCCCAGCTCCGAGGCGCGCTTCAAGGCCTCCGAGAGCGTCGCCCGGGAACGGCCGAGGTCGCGGGCAACGTCCTCGCCCGAATGAAAGCGCCCGTCCGCGAGGCGGCGCAGCGCCTGGAATGTGAGCGCGCTCATCGTTTCGCGCGATGCTCGCGGCGCACCTCGAACGCCTCGCGGCGATAGGCGATGTCCGCGATGATCGCATCGAGCAGCAGTTCCACGCGCCGCGAGAGCTTGCTGCCGGCGCGGTAGTCGGCCTCGGCGATGAAGTCCGCGCGCCCCGCGCCCAGCAGCTTCACGCACGTGGCCTTGCCCATGTCCTTGCGTCCGTCGTACACGGCCACCGTGTGGCCGCCGCTTTTCTTGGTGAGCGCCATCGACGGCACGTCGGTCATTCCGTCGCCCACGTAGACCATGTTCTGGAACGGGATCGGCCGCGCGCCCTCGGGCATGTGCTCGTTGATGGACTCGGTCACCGATTCGCGGCCCTTGTTGATGCGGAAGAGGAACTGCGTCTTCGAGGTGTCGGTGACCAGCAGTTTCGGGAAGGTCGCGACGCCATGGTGGTTGAAGTGGTACTCGGAGGCGTAGATCTGCTTGAAGCGCTTGCGGATCGAGACGCCCGCGAGGATCTCCTTCTGCCCCGCGGAGATGAGGTAGTGCTGCAGCTTCGCGCGCCCGCCGCTCTTGCGCCGCACGTACGCGTTCATGCGCGCGAACCATTGCTCGACGCCGGGAAAGTACTGGATCGCGCGGGCCATCCGCGCGAAGTCGGCGCGCTTCACGTCGACCTTCTCGCGCTCCAGGGCCTCGATGATGTGGCGCATGTAGACCAGCATCGGGTCGCTCTCGGTCTCGCGCGCCTCGCGGTTGACCATTTCCCAGAACTTCGGCGGATCGACGCCGATCTTGGGAAGCACCGTGTACTCCTGCATCGGCTGGGGCGAGAGCGTCCCGTCGAAGTCGTAGACGAGCGCGATGACGTTCTGGAAGAAACCCGTTGCCATAGGGCGACATTATAGAGGCGCGTGTGTAGGGACTCTCCTACGGTCGGATGTCCCGATTTCGACGACAATGCGGGAACGAAAACGAGAGGCAAGCACCGCCAGTCATCATGGATGTCAGTTTCCTGCCCACGATCCCCCCCACTCTCAGCTACGCCCTGCTTTTCGGCGTGCTGCTGGTGGCCGGCATGCTCGGCGGAGAAGGCGCGCGCCGCCTGCGGCTGCCGCGCGTCATCGGCTATGTGCTCGTCGGCTTCGCCATCGCGCCGCTCGCCGCGGCGATGGGCATGAACCCGCTGATCGACCACACGCGCATCTTCGTGGACATCGCGTTGGGCCTGGTCCTCTTCGACCTCGGCCGGCGCATGGACCTGCCGTGGATGAAGCGCGACTGGACCCTCGCGGCATCGGGCGTGGCCGAGGGCTTCATCACCTTCGGCCTGGTGATGGCCACGCTCATGGCCTTCGACTTCCCGCCGTTGCAGTCGGCCATCGCCGGGGCGATCGCCATGGCCACGTCCCCGGCCGTGGTGCTCCTCACTGTGCAGGACCTGCGCGCGGAAGGCCAGGTCACGGAGCGCGCGTTGAACCTGACGGCGCTGAACAGCCTCATCGCCTCCATCCTCGTGACCATCCTGCTCGCCTCGGCGCACTACGACGCGGGACTGGCGCTCGAGACCGTCGTACTGCATCCCCTGTACCTCTTCCTCGGCTCGCTGCTGCTGGGTGGCGTGCTCGCGTCGTTCGCGCGCCTGATCGCCCGCCAGGTGGAGCGCTCGCCCGACCTGCACTTCACGCTGATCGTGGGCCTGGTGGTCGCGGCCGTTGGCGCCGCGCAGTCGCTCAAGCTCTCCGTGATCCTGGCGCTGCTCGCCTTCGGCCTCTTCTCGCGCGCCGAGGAAGGGCGCCACGATCTGCTCTCGGTGGAGCTGGGACCGGGCAGCCGCGTCTTCTACATCGTGCTCTTCGTGATCACGGGGGCCAGTCTTCCAATCACTGCTTTCGAGGCCGCGGGCTGGGCGGCGCTCGCCTTCGTGGCCGTGCGCGCCCTGGCGAAGTTCATCGGCGTGCTCTCCTTCGCACCCATTGGCGGGCTTCGCATCCGCCAGGCGGTGGCGCTCGGCGCCACGCTGATGCCGATGTCGGGCCTGGCGCTCCTGCTCCAGCACGATGTCTCGAGGCTCTACCCGCAGTTCGGGCAGACGCTCGCGGCGGTCATCGTTGCCGGCATGATCCTGATGGAGTTCCTGGGCCCGCTCGCGGTGCAATGGGGTCTCAGGTTCGCGCGCGAGGCGGCGCCGGAGACGCCCGTGGCGCCCGCAACGCCCTCGCAGCCCGCGGCGCCCGCGGGCACCGGGGCCTCGGCTTCCACTTGAGCGCCTGAGGAGCCGGCATGCCGCTCGAATTCAAGCGATCCGAGCCGCTCACCTTCGGCGTGGAGCTGGAGCTGATGGTCCTCAACACGCGTGACTTCAACCTCACGCGCGGCGCGCACGACCTGCTGGACCGGCTGGAGAAGGTGCCGCATCCCGGCGAGGTGAAGCCCGAGATCACCGAGAGCATGATCGAGGTCAACAGCAGCGTGCACACGCGCTACCCCGAGCTGCTGGCGGAGCTTCGCCTCACGCGCGATGCCATCGTCGCCGAGGCGGGCCGCCTCAATCTCGCCATCGCCGGCGGCGGCGCGCACCCGTTCCACAAGTGGAGCGAGCGGCGCATCTTCGACACCGAGCGCTTCCAGCGCGTCTCCGAGCTCTACGGCTACCTCGCCAAGCAGTTCACCGTCTTCGG
>JBKJYC010000328.1:0-2992 GCA_046715885.1 Usitatibacter sp. | reverse complement strand
ACCTGCCGCAGGATGTGGGCGAGCGCGCCCGAGCGCCCGCCGCCACGCCAGCAGTACACCAGCGCCTTCCAGTCGCGCGGCTTGCCGGCGAAGGTGGTTTCCAGGTGGCGGGCGATGTTGCGCGCAGCGAGAGGGGCGCCCACGCGCTTGGCCTCGAAGGCACCTTGCTGCTTGTAGAGGGTGCCCACGAGGGCGCGCTCCGCGTCGTCGAGGGTGGGGCAGCTCACCGCGCCGGGAAGATGGTCCTCGGCGTACTCGGCGGGGCTGCGCGCGTCGATGATCGTGTCGAAGGCGCGCAGGTCCCCGAGTGCGAGCGGCGTGGCGACCGAGCCCGCGGGCCGCTCGCGCACGAACGGCAGCTCGCTCACGCGCCCTTCTTCGCGGCGGGCTTGCCCGGCGCCGACGACTGCGCGATGACACCGCCCAGCACCGGCCACACGTTGTCGAGGATGAGCGGCTGCGCTTCCGCGGTCGGATGCAGCTGGTCGGCCTGGAACAATTCCCTCTTCTCCGCAAGGCCCTCCAGCAGGAACGGCACCAGCGGCACCTTCATGCGCTTCGCAATGTCCCGATACATGTCACGGAACTGACCCGCGTAATCGATGCCATAATTCGGAGGAATCATGAGTCCCACCAGCACCGGGATGGCCTTCGCATCCCGTGCCAGGCGCACCATCTTCTCCAGGTTCGCGCGCGACGCGGCGATGGGTTGGCCGCGCAGCGCGTCGTTCGCGCCCAGCGCGATCACCACGATGCGCGGCTGGTGGCGCTTCAGGTCCTCGGGAAGGCGGCGCAGTCCCCCGGCGGTGGTCTCGCCGGAGACGCTCGCGTTGACCACGCGCCATGCCGGCGCGGCCGTCTCGAGCTTCTTGCCGAGGAGCGCGGGCCAGCCCTGCGATGGCGCGAGGCCGTAGGCGGCCGAAAGGCTGTCTCCGAAAACCATGACATTGCCGGCCGCGCGCGCCGTTGCCGCGCCGGCGGCGAAGAACAGGAAGCCCAGGAGCAGGGCATGAAGGAATGAACGCACAGAGCGAAAGCGAACGTCAGGCATCCGCGTTGGCGGCGGTGGTGAGCACGAGCGTCATTGTGAAGGCGGAGGGGCTTACCAAACAAGTCGCCACGGCCGACCACACGCTGGTGATCCTGCGCGACGTGAACCTCGAGGTGCGCGCGGGCGAGGCGGTCGCCATTCTCGGCGCTTCGGGATCGGGAAAGTCCACGTTGCTGGGATTGCTCGCGGGCCTGGACGTTCCCTCCTCGGGCCACGTCTGGATCGACGGCGAGGACCTGTTCGCGCTGGACGAGGACGGCCGCGCGCGCCTGCGCGGGCGCATGGTCGGCTTCGTGTTCCAGTCCTTCCAGCTCCTGCCGGCGCTCACCGCGCTGGAGAACGTGATGCTTCCGCTCGAGCTCGCGCGCGGCCGCGACGCGAAGGCGCGCGCCGCCAAGGTGCTCTCCGAGGTCGGGCTCGCCGATCGCCTCGGCCACTATCCGCGCCAGCTCTCCGGCGGCGAGCAGCAGCGCGTGGCGGTCGCCCGCGCGTTCGTCACCGAGCCCAAGCTGCTCTTCGCCGACGAGCCCACCGGCAACCTCGATTCGTCCACCGGCGACCACGTGATCGAGCTGCTCTTCGAGATGAATCGCGAGCGCGGCACCACGCTCGTGCTCGTCACCCACGACGCGCACCTGGCGCAGCGCTGCGGCCGGCGCATCCGCATCGCCGCCGGCGAGCTGGTGGCGCCATGAGGCACGCCATTCGATGAAGCGCGCCGCCCAATGAAGCGCATTGCGTTGGCGCTGCGGCTGATGGTGCGCAACTGGGAGGCGGGCGAGTCGCGCGTCCTGCTGGTGGCGCTCTTCATCGCCGTGGCCAGCGTCACCACGGTCGGATTCTTCGCCGACCGCGTGCAGGCGGCGCTGAACCGCCAGGCCAACGAGCTGCTCGGCGGCGACCTGGTCCTCATCGCCGACGCTCCCATCGCCCCGGCGTTCGTGGAAGCGGCGCGTGCGCAAGGGCTCGCGGTCGCTCAGACGCGCACGTTCCCCAGCATGGTCGCCAAGGGCGATGCGGTGAACCTGGCCGAGATCAAGGCGGCCACCGAGGGTTTCCCGCTGCGCGGGCGCATTCGCATCGCCGAAGTTCCCGGCGGCCCCGAGCGCGAGGTCGAAGGCGGGTCCAAGCCCGGCACGGTCTGGATCGGCGTGCCACTCGCGGGACGCCTCGGCCTGCAGGTGGGCGACATGCTGCAGGTTGGACGCGCGCGGCTGCAGGTGGCCGCGATCATCGCACGCGAGCCCGACAGCGTGCTCGACTACTTCGGCATCGCCCCGCGCGTGCTGATGAACGCCGCGGACCTCGAGGCGACCGGCCTCATGCAAGTAGGCAGCCGCGTCACCCATCGCCTGCTGGTGCGCGGCGAGCCCGACGCGGTAGAGCGCTACCGCGCCGAAATGACGCCCAAGCTCGGTCGCGGGCAGCGCATCGAGGGCGTGCGCGACGCGCGCAGCGAGGTGCGGGTCTCCCTCGATCGCGCGCAGCGCTTCCTCGGTCTGGCCTCGCTTCTTTCCGTGGTGCTCGCCTCGGTGGCCGTGGCGCTTGCGGCGCGCCGCTTCTCGCAACGCCAGACCGATGCGGCGGCCATGATGCGCTGCCTGGGGGCCAGCCAGCGCGACATCTTCGCCATCAACGCGTGGCAGTTCGTCGTGCTCGGCATCATCGGCTGCGCGCTGGGCACGCTCGCGGGTTACGGGGCGCAGGCGATCCTGGCGCGCTGGCTCATCGGCTTCTTCAGCGTCGAGCTGCCGTTGCCCGGGTGGCGTCCCGCGATCCAGGGCACGGTGATCGGCTTCGTGCTGCTGCTGGGCTTCACGCTCCCCCCGTTGCTGCGCCTTCGCAATGCCTCGACATTGCGGGTCCTTCGCCGCGACCTGGCGCCTGCCGAGCCGGTGAGCGCCGCGGCGTTCCTGCTCGGGTTGGGCGCGCTGTGCGCGC
>JBKJYC010000327.1:0-2796 GCA_046715885.1 Usitatibacter sp. | reverse complement strand
CCTTTTCACGACCCCGCTTGCGACCGGCATTCCCTTCAACTGGAAGGAAATGACTCCGGTTGCAATGATGGCCCTCGACCAGTTCGTGCTCTGGGTGAGCAAGGATGCGCCTCACAAGAGCGCGAAGGACTACGTGGCCGCGGTCAAGGCGGGCGGCAACAACAAGTTCAAGATGGGCGGCACCGGCTCCAAGCAGGAAGACCAGATCATCACGGTCGCATTGGAGAAAGTGGCGGGCTCGAAGTTCACCTACGTGCCGTTCAAGGGCGGCGGCGAGGTGGCCACGCAGCTCGTCGGCAATCACATCGACTCCTCCGTGAACAACCCGATCGAGGCCGTGGCCCAGTGGCGCGCCGGCAACCTGCGTCCGCTGTGCGTGTTCGACAACACCCGCATGCCGTACAAGGAAAAGGTCACCAAGGACATGTCGTGGAACGACATCCCGACCTGCAGCGAGGCCGGCGTTCCCACCGACTATGTGATGCTCCGCGGCATCTTCATGCCCGGCGGCGTGACTCCCGACCAGGTGGCGTTCTACGTCGATCTGCTGGAGAAGGTGCGCCAGACGCCGGAATGGAAGAAGTTCATGGAGGACGGCGCCTTCAACCAGACGGCGCTCACCGGCAAGGAATACGCCGAATGGGTCGCCAAGAACGAGACCCTGCACTACAACCTGATGAAGGACGCCGGGTTCCTCGCGCCCGGCAAGTAGCAAGCCCACCGTTCGGATCGGCCCCGGCGCGCCCGGGGTCGAGTCGCACCCACAGAGGGATCAAGGGATGGATGAGCTCAAGCAGGAGCGGGCTGTGGGCTCGGTCCGCGTCTGGGAAGCGATCGTCGCGGTTTGCTTCCTCGTGTTCGGCGCGGTGGTCGTATGGGAGAGCCGCCGCCTCGGCTCGGCCTGGGGCTCCGATGGGCCGCAGGCGGGCTACTTCCCGTTCTACATCGGCCTGATCATCTGCCTCGCGTCGGTGGCGAACCTGATCGAGGCCTTCGGCGCGCGCGGCAAGGGCGCCAAGCCCTTCGTCTACTGGGGCCAACTGAAGATGGTCCTCACGGTGATGATCCCGTGCACGATCTTCGTGGCGCTCATCGCCAATCCGCTGTATTCGCTGGGGATCTACGAGGCCTCCGCGCTCTTCATCGCGTTCTTCATGCGCTTCCTCGGCAAGTACCAGTGGCCGAAGATCGCGGCCGTCTCCATCGGCGTGATGACGGCGTTCTTTCTCATGTTCGAGGTGTGGTTCAAGGTCCCGCTGCCGAAAGGCCCGATCGAAGCCCTCTTCGGGTTCCAGTAGGAGCGCGCGCGTGCAAGAGATCCAATCCCTGATCGGCGGCTTCGCGGTCGCGATGACGTGGTTCAACCTGATGCTGATGTTCGCCGGCGTGACACTCGGCGTGCTGATCGGCGTGCTGCCGGGCCTGGGCGGGGCCAACGGCGTGGCCATCCTGCTGCCGCTCACGTTCTCGATGGCGCAGCAGCCCGGGGGGGCCACCTCGGCCATCATCCTCCTGTCGTGCATCTACTGGGGTGCGCTCTTCGGCGGCGCCATCACCTCGATCCTCTTCAACATCCCGGGCGAGCCCTGGTCGGTGGCGACCACCTTCGACGGCTACCCGATGGCGCAGCAGGGCAAGGCCGGGCAGGCCCTCACCGCGGCGTTCACCTCGTCGTTCGTGGGCGCGCTGATCGCGGTGATCATGATCACCTTCCTGTCGCCCATCGTCGCGCGCTTCGCGCTGCAGTTCGGGCCACCGGAGTTCTTCTCGGTATACCTCCTCACTTTCTGCGCCTTCGTGGGCATGGCCAAGGGATCGCCCTTCAAGACCATCGCCGCGATGATGCTGGGCTTCGCGCTCGCGGCGGTGGGCATCGACACGGTCACCGGCCAGCTGCGGCTCACGTTCGGCTTCATGCAGCTGCTGAAGGGCTTCGACTTCCTGATCGCGGTGATCGGCCTCTTCGGCATCGGCGAGATCCTCCTCACGATCGAGGAAGGCCTGGTGTTCAAGGGCGCCAGCGCCAAGCTCAACATGAAGGTCGTGCTCGAGACGTGGAAGGAGCTGCCGAAGTACTGGAAGACCTCGCTGCGCAGTTCCCTGGTGGGTTGCCTCATGGGCATCGTCCCCGGCGGCGCCACGCCCGCGTCGTTCATGTCGTACGGCGTGGCCAAGCGCATGTCGCGCAACGGCGAGAAGTTCGGCACCGGGCAGGTCGAGGGCGTGGTCGCTCCCGAGACCGCGGCGCACGCGGCGGGCACTTCCGCGCTGCTGCCCATGCTCACGCTCGGCGTGCCGGGCTCGCCCACGGCCGCCGTCCTCCTGGGCGGGCTCCTCATCTGGGGCCTGCAGCCCGGCCCGCTGCTCTTCATCGAGAAGGCGGACTTCGTCTGGGGCCTGATCGCCTCGATGTACCTCGGCAACATCGCCGGCCTGATCGTGGTGCTCACCTGCGTGCCGCTCTTCGCCTCCATCCTGCGCGTGCCGTTCGCGATCATCGCCCCGGTGATCCTCGTGATCTGCGCGATCGGCGCCTTCACCGTGCACAACTCGATGTTCGATGTGTGGCTGATGCTGATCTTCGGCGTGATGGGCTACGTCTTCAAGAAGCTCGACTATCCGATCGCGCCGCTGGTGCTGGCATTGGTGCTGGGGGATGCCGCCGAAAGTTCGTTCCGGCAGTCGATGCTGATCTCGCAGGGAAGCCTGACGGTGTTCTGGTCGAACTGGCTGGTGGGCAGCCTTACCACGCTGGCGCTGGTGCTGCTCGCTTGGCCGCTTTACACCGCTCTGCGC
>JBKJYC010000326.1:0-9043 GCA_046715885.1 Usitatibacter sp. | reverse complement strand
TCGCAGGGCCACGCGCACGCGAACAACTTGAAGGACTCCGGTGTCAAAGTGACCGTGGGGCTGCGCAAGGATGGAGCTTCCTGGGCCAAGGCAAAAAAGGCGGGCCTCCCGGTGAAATCGGTCAAGGACGCCGTCAAGAACGCGGATATCGTGATGATCCTGCTGCCCGACGAGCATCACGCCCAGGTGTATCACGACGAAATCGCACCCAACATGAAGAAAGGGGCGCCGCTTGCTTTCGCCCACGGCTTCAACATCCACTTCAAGCAGATCCTGCCGCGCGCCGACCTGGACGTGATCATGATCGCGCCCAAGGGGCCGGGCCACCTGGTGCGCTCCACGTACACGCAGGGGGGCGGCGTGCCGGCCCTGATCGCCATCCACCAGAACGCCAGCGGCAAGGCCAAGGACCTGGCGCTCTCCTACGCGTGCGCGATCGGCGGAACCCGGGGCGGGGTGATCGAGACCAACTTCCGCGAGGAGACGGAAACCGACCTCTTCGGCGAGCAGACGGTGCTCTGCGGCGGCATCGTCGAGCTCATCAAGGCGGGCTACGAGACCCTGGTGGATGCCGGGTACGCGCCCGAGATGGCGTACTTCGAGTGCCTGCACGAAACCAAGCTGATCGTGGATCTCATCTACGAGGGCGGCATCGCAAACATGAATTACTCGATCTCCAACAACGCCGAATACGGCGAGTACGTGACCGGGCCGAAAGTGATCGGGCCGGAGGCCAGGCAGGCGATGAAGGACTGCCTCGCGCGGATCCAGTCGGGCGAGTATGCGCGCGACTTCATCCTCGAGAACCGCGCCGGCGCGCCCACCTTGAACGCCAAGCGGCGCCTGCTGGCGGAGCACGACATCGAGAAGGTCGGGGAGAAACTGCGTGCCATGATGCCGTGGATCAAGAAGAACAAGCTGGTCGACACTTCGAGGAACTAGGCGCGAGGCACGAGATGAATACCTGGCCGCATCCGATCATCGCGAGGGAAGGCTGGCCGTTCCTCGCGGTCTCGCTGCTCGTCGCCATCGGCCTCACCTGGTGCTGCGGGTGGTGGTCCCTTCCGTTCTGGATCGTCTACTTCTTCATCCTGCAGTTCTTCCGCGATCCGCGGCGCGATGTGCCCGGGGAGCCGCGCGCTGTGCTGTGCCCGGCCGACGGGCGGGTGCTGGTCGTGGGCAACGTGAAGGATCCCTACCTGCAACGCGACGCGCTGAAGATCAGCGTGTTCATGAACGTGTTCAACGTCCATTCGAACCGCTCGCCCGTGGACGGCGCGGTGCAGAACGTGTGGTACCACCCGGGGCTCTTCGTGAACGCGTCGTTCGACAAGGCCTCCTCGGACAACGAGCGCAATGCCCTGCACATCCGCGCCGCCGAGGGCTACGACGTCACCTGCGTGCAGATCGCGGGGCTGATCGCCCGAAGGATCCTGTGCTACGTGAAGAAGGGCGACCCCCTGTTCAAGGGCCAGCGTTACGGCTTCATCCGCTTCGGCTCACGGGTGGACGTGTACCTGCCACCCGAAGCGATCCCGAAGGTTGCGATCGGCGACAAGGTGAAGGCTACGTTCACCGTCCTCGCGATCGTGCCGCGGCCCTGAGCGGCACGCCATGAGCGTCCCTGCGAAGCCCCGCCGGCCGCTCTCGGAGCCGCTGCGCAAGCGCGGCATCTACCTGCTGCCCAATGCCTTCACGACGCTGAACCTGTTCGCCGGGTTCTACGCGATCGTGCAGGGCATGAACCACCGCTTCGAGCACGCCGCCATCGCGATCTTCGTGGCGATGATCCTGGACAGCATCGACGGGCGCGTGGCGCGCCTCACGCGCACCCAGTCGGCCTTCGGCGCGGAATACGACAGCCTGACCGACATGGTTTCCTTCGGGGCGGCCCCGGCGCTGCTGATGTACGAATGGGCGCTGCGAGACATGGGGCGCATCGGCTGGATCGCGGCCTTCGTCTACTGCGCCGGCGCGGCCCTGCGCCTCGCGCGCTTCAATACGCAGCTCTCGGTGGCCGACAAGCGCTGGTTCCAGGGCCTGCCCAGCCCCGCCGCCGCCGCGCTCGTGGTGGGCATGATCTGGGTCTTCAACGACTACCAGGTCAAGGGCGGGGACGTGCGCTGGATCGCCGCGGCGCTCACGGTGTATGCCGGGATCACAATGGTGTCCAACGTGAAGTTCTACAGCGGCAAGGACATCAACCTGCGCCGCGCCGTGCCGTTTTGGGTGGTGACCCTGATGGTGCTGGTGCTGCTGCTGATCTCGATCGAGCCCTCGCACGTGCTGTGGGGCCTCATGGCGGCATACGGCGTCTCGGGCTATGTGATGTGGGTGGTGCAGCGCTGGCGCAGCGAGGCCGCGCAAAAGCAGTACGCACACGTGCGCGATGCGATCGAGGAAGGCGACACCACCGCGCTCGCCCGGATGCTGGCGACCGCCTCGCCCGACACGGTAATCGACAAGGCAGGGCGCACCATCCTGATGGTGGCCATCGAGGAGGCGAACCTGCCGGCCATCGAGCTGTTGATCGCGCGCGGTGCGGCGCTCGACCTGGCCGACGCCCAAGGCGCCACGGCGCTCTCGCTAGCTGCGGAAATGGGCTTCCAGGAGGCGGTCGAGGTGCTGCTGGGCGCCGGAGCGGATCCGAGCCCCCGCGACCTCTCCGGGATGACGCCCCTGGATCTGGCCGAGGAGCATGGCGCCCACGACATCGTGTCCGTGCTGCTGCGCTATGGCGCGCGCTCCGGCCGCGAGCTGCAGCCCCAGCACCCCTGATTGCCGGGGCGCGTTCCAGAGGCTATAGTCGAACCATGAGCATCGGCAATCGCACCTCGATCTTCCGCATTCCGGCCCTCGGCGCGCTCGCGCTGGGCCTGCTGCTGCGCCCCGCGCGCTAAAAAATCCAACCCCCAGCAGTGTCGTGCAGCACCCAGCCGCCCAGGACAGCGGGGCGGAAGCATCCATCCAAGCTCCGGGAGCAGGCCATGAAAGACCAGTTGATCATCTTCGACACCACCATGCGCGACGGCGAGCAGAGCCCAGGTGCCTCCATGAGCCGCGACGACAAGATCCGCATCGGGCGGCAGCTCGAGCGCCTGAAAGTGGACGTGATCGAGGCCGGCTTCGCGGCGGCGAGCCCCGGCGACTTCGAGGCGATCCGCTCGGTGGCGATGGCGGTGCGCGAGTCGGTCATCTGCTCGCTCGCCCGCGCCAACGACAACGACGTGAGGAAGGCGGGCGAGGCGGTGAAGCCCGCGAAACGCGCGCGCATCCACACCTTCATCGCCACCAGCCCCATCCACATGCAGCACAAGCTGCGCATGGACCCCGACGCCGTGCTGGAGGCGGCCGTGAAGGCCGTCAAGCTCGCCCGCACCTACACCGACGACGTCGAGTTCTCGGCCGAGGACGCCGTGCGCTCCGACGTGGATTTTCTCTGCCGCATTTTCGAGGCCTGCATCAAGGCCGGCGCCCGGACCATCAATGTCCCGGACACGGTCGGCTACAGCATCCCCGAGAAGTGGGGCGAGCTGTTCAAGCAGCTCCTCAACCGCATCCCGAACGCCGACAAGGCCGTCTGGTCCACGCACTGCCACAACGCCCTCGGCATGGCCGTGGCCAATTCGCTCGCCGCGGTGATGAACGGCGCGCGCCAGGTCGAATGCACCATCACCGGCTTGGGAGAGCGGGCCGGCAACGCCTCGCTCGAAGAGATCGTCATGGCGGTGAGAACGCGCTCCGACATCTTTCCCTGCACGACGGGCATCGACGCCACGCAGATCGTCCCCGCGAGCAAGCTCGTCTCCACCATCACCGGCTATCCGGTCCAGCCGAACAAGGCGGTCGTGGGCGCCAACGCCTTCGCGCACGAGTCCGGCATCCACCAGGACGGCGTGCTGAAGCACCGTGAAACCTACGAGATCATGCGGGCCTCCGATGTGGGCTGGGGTACCAACCGCCTGTCGCTGGGCAAGCTGTCCGGCCGCAGCGCTTTCAAGGCGCGCTTGCAGGAGCTCGGCATCACCCTTCAGTCGGAAGAGCAGTTGAACGCGGCCTTCGCCCGCTTCAAGGAGCTTGCCGACAAGAAGCGCGAGATCTACGACGAGGACATCCAGGCGCTCATGTCCGATGAAGCGCTCACGCCGGACGTGGAGCACTACAAGCTGGTGGCGCTTACCGCGCATTCCGAGACCGGCGAGCAGCCCTTCTCGCGCGTCGTCATCAGCGAGGACGGCAAGGAGCACCGCGCCGAGGCGCGCGGCGGGGGCCCCGTGGACGCGACGTTCAAGGCGATCGAAAGCGTGGTGCAAAGCGGCACCGAGCTGCTGCTGTATTCGGTAAACAACGTGACCGAGGGCACCGACTCGCAGGGCGAGGTGACGGTGCGCCTCGCCAAGGGAGGGCGCATCGTGAACGGCATGGGCGCGGACACCGACATCGTCGTGGCGTCGGCGAAGGCGTACATCAACGCGCTGAACAAGCTGGGCCACAAGTCGCGCGTGAACCCGCAGTACGGCGAGGCGGCCCCGACCGAATTAACGATAAAACGGCCGGCCCGCGGGCCGCCCTTGCGGTGTCGCGAGCGCGGGCCTAGGCCTGCTTGGCGATCACCTTGTCCTTGATGCCTTCGTAGACGGCGTCCGGAACGATCTTCTTGTCCTTCAGCTCGTTCTTGCCCTTGTAGGGACGGCCTTTCACGATCGCCTTGGCGCGCGCCTCGCCGATCCCGGGGAGCGAGGCCAAGTCCTTTTCCGAAGCGCTGTTGATGTCGATCAGCGCCTCGGCCTTGGCGGCGGCGGGAGCGGGCACGGCTTTCTTGTCCTGCGCGAATACGGGTGCGGCCAGCGTCGCCAGGGCGATCGCGGCAGCTACCAGAAGCTTCTTCATGGTTCATCTCCTCAGCGCGGTGGTGGAACGGAAACTGCAACATTCTAGCGAGAACCCGAGCGACGATGACTTCGCATCTTCCCGAATGCATGCTACCCGACGGCACCCGCGTGCCGCGGCTGGGCGCCGGCACCTGGCACATGGGGGAGGATGCGTCCCGGAGAAATGCGGAGGTCGCGGCGCTTCGACAGGCGCTCGACCTCGGGATCACGCTGGTGGACACCGCGCCCGCGATGCTTCGCGCGGCCGCCTGGGAATCGACGCCATCGACCTCTATCTCTACCACTGGAGAGGTAACGTGCCGCTGGCGGAAACGGTTGACGCGCTGGGCGAGCTGGTGGGCACCGGACGCATCCGCAGCTGGGGCGTGTCCAATTTCGACGTGGCCGATCTGGAAGAGCTGGTCGCGATTCCCGGCGGCGAGAGCGTCGCCGTGAACCAGGTGCTCTACAACCTCGCGCGGCGCGGCATCGAGTTCGACTTGCTGCCCTGGTGCCGGCAGCGCGGCATCCCCTCCATGGCGTACGCGCCGATCGACGACTCTCGCCGCGCTCGATGCGCTGTTTCCGCCGCCGCGCGGCAAGGTGCCGCTCGAGATGATCTGAAGTCGCACATCGGAGACAGGGCGAAGTCGAGCGATTTCAGTTGCTTGCCTCGATTGACCGATTCGCGCGTTGCCGCACGGCGACGGATCGGTGATTTCGCGCCCACCCTCGTGTTTCCTCGAGACCCGCGTGGTTGCTTGCTCTGCGGCGATTGCACGCCGCGTGGCACGAATCGTGAGTGTGCGTCTCTCCTTGAGCACCACCCCCACCAAGGAGATTCACCCATGAAATACGGAGAAAACCTGTTCAAGCGCGATGTGCCCCGGCCTGGTGTAGCGCCCAACGCCGCCAACTCGCCCAGTGCCACGCCCGCGATCGTGCCCTCCAACGCGCGCCCCGCGACGGCGCCGAGCGCACCTGAAGCCGCGCCCAAGGTCGAGGAGCCGGGCGGCAGCAAGCTGATCGTCGGGCCGAACATCAAGCTCAAGGGCGTGGAGATCGACGACTGCGACACGCTGGTCGTCGAGGGCCGGGTGGAGGCGACAATGAACAGCCGCGCCATCCAGATCGCCGAGCACGGCGCCTTCAGCGGCAAGGTCGACATCGACGTGGCCGAGATCCGTGGCACCTTCAACGGCGAGATGACGGCGCGCAAGCGCCTGGTGATCCACGCCACCGGCCGCGTCTCGGGAAAGATCCGTTACGGCAAGGTGCTGGTGCAGGAGGGTGGGGAGCTCACCGGCGAGATCACTGTCCTGGGCGACGCTCCGCCGGACCTGCGCAGCGCCTAAAGAGACTTGAGGGCGGCGCACGCCGCCCTTCAGCTTTCGCGCGCCAGGCGCGCCGCGAGCCCCGTGTAGCCCGCGGGCGTGAGGGCCAGGAGCCGGGCCTTCGCGTCCTCCGGGATCGCCAGGCCGCGCACGAACGCCTGCAGGTCCGCCTGCGCGATACCGCCCTTGCCGCGCGTGAGGTCTTTCAGCTTCTCGTAGGAACCCTCGATGCGATGGGCGCGCATCACCGTCTGCACGGCCTCGGCGAGAACCTCCCAGGACCCCTCGAGGTCCGCGGCGATTCGGGCGGGATTGGCTTCGAGCTTGTCGAGGCCGTGCTGGCACGCGTCATAGGCGAGCAGGCAATAGCCGAAGGCCACGCCCATGTTGCGGAGCACGGTGGAATCCGTGAGGTCGCGTTGCCAGCGCGACACCGGCAGCTTCTCGGAGAGGTGGCGCAGCAGCGCGTTGGCGAGCCCGAGGTTGCCCTCCGAGTTCTCGAAATCGATGGGATTCACCTTGTGCGGCATGGTCGAGGAGCCGACCTCTCCGCCCTACACCCGCTGCTTGAAGTAGCCCAGCGAGATGTAGCCCCAGAGGTCGCGGTTCAGGTCCAGCAGGATCGTATTCAGGCGTGCTGCGGCGTCGAAGGCCTCCGCGAGAGCGTCGTGGGGCTCGATCTGAATCGTGAGGGGGTTGTAGACGACGCCGAGCCGCTCGACGAAACTCTTCGCGAAGCGCGGCCAGTCCACGTCCGGGGCTGCGGCGACATGGGCGTTGAAGTTGCCCGTGGCCCCGTTGATCTTGCCCAGCATCTCCACCGCCGCCAGCTTGGCGCGGGCCCGCTTCAGGCGCGCCGCGACGTTCGCCATCTCCTTGCCCAGCGTGGTCGGCGTGGCCGGCTGGCCGTGCGTGCGGGCGAGCATCGCCAGGTCCGCATGGGCGCCGGCGAGCGCCTGCAGCCGCTCGATGATTTGGTCGATGGCCGGCAACAACACCCGGTCGCGTCCGCCCTTCACCATCAGCGCGTGCGAGAGGTTGTTGATGTCTTCCGAGGTGCAGGCGAAGTGGATCAGCTCGGCGCTGGCGGCGATTTCCGCGTTGGCTCCCAGGCGCTCGCGCAGCCAGTACTCGACCGCCTTCACATCGTGGTTGGTGGTGGCCTCGATCGCCTTGATGCGCTCGGCGTCGGCGACGCCGAATCCGGAGGCGAGCGCGTCCAGCTCGCGCACCGTGGCCGGCGAGAAGGCTGCCAAGGCCTTGAACGACGGCTCCGCGGCCAGCGCCTTCAGCCATTCCACCTCGACGCGCACCCGGGCGCGGATCAGCGCGAACTCGCTGAAATGCTCCTGGAGAGGCCGGGTCTTGGCCGCGTAGCGGCCGTCGAGAGGAGAAAGGGCTGTGAGCGTGGAGGACATGCGCGATTCCGAAGGAAACTTTATCATGCGGCCCATGAAGCTCATCGGAACGAAGACCAGCCCCTACGTGCGCAAGGCGCGCGTGCTCCTCGCGGAAAAGAAGCTGCCCTACGACTTCGTCGAGGAAAACGTGTGGGCCGCCACGACCCAGGTCGGGCGCCACAACCCGCTCACCAAGGTTCCGGTGCTGGTGCTGGACGACGGGACCAGCCTCTACGACTCGAGCGTGATCACCGAGTACGTCGATACACTGGCCGCCCCCGCGCTCATCCCCGGAAGCGGGGTCGAGCGCGCTCTCGCACGGCGCAGCGAGTCGCTCGCCGATGGGATTTGCGATGCGGCCGTTGGCATCGTGCTCGATCGCAAGCGCGAGCTCCCTCGCCAGGATGCGGTGGCCGTGGACCGTTCACGCGCCAAGCTGGAGGCCGGGATCGCCGCCTTCGCCGAGGCGCTGGGCGATCGCGACTGGCTGGACGGCGGTTCCCCAGGGCTCGGCGACCTGGCTGCGGGCTGCGCGCTTTTCTACCTGGAATTCCGCCTCCCCGAGATCGGCTGGCGCTCCCGCCACGCGAACCTGCGCCGCTGGGCCGAGCGGCTCGAGGCGCGTCCTTCGTTCTCCGGCACCAAGCCGCCGGCGAGCTGAACCCTCAGTCGATCACGCCCCCGCCGAGGCACTCCTCGCCGCGGTAGAGCACCGCGGACTGGCCGGGGGTCACGGCCCACTGGGGACGTTCGAATTCGAGCGCGAAGCCCTGTTGCCCCTCGGGGCGCAGCTGGCAGGAGGCGTCCGCCTGCCGGTAGCGCGTCTTTCCCCCATAGGATCCCGGGGCGGGCGGCGCGCCGGCGATCCAGCTCGCGTCTGCCGCCCGAAGCGAGCGCTGGAGCAGGCTCGGGTGGTCGCGTCCTTGCACCACGATCAGGGTATTGCTCGAAAGATCCTTGCCGGCGACGTACCAGGGCTCTCCACCACCTTGGCGCCGTCCGCCGATGCCCAGGCCCTGCCGCTGGCCGATCGTGTAGTACATCAGGCCCTGGTGCTCGCCAACGGCATCGCCGTCGGGGGTGAGCATCGGCCCGGGCTCGCGCGGAAGATAGCGCGAGAGGAAGGCACGGAAGGGGCGCTCGCCGATGAAGCAGATGCCGGTGGAGTCGCGCTTGGCGTGATTCGGCAAACCCGCTTCGCGCGCGATGCGCCGCACCTCGGCCTTGGGCAGGTGGCCGACGGGAAAGACCGTGCGCGCAAGCTGTGCCTGGTTCAGGCGGTGCAGGAAATAGCTCTGGTCCTTCGAGGGATCCAAACCCTTCAGGAGGACGCTGTGGCCGTCTCGTTCGGCCACCCGTGCGTAGTGGCCGGTGGCGATCTTCTCCGCGCCCAGGGCCATGGCATGGTCGAGGAACGCCTTGAACTTGATCTCGGCGT
>JBKJYC010000325.1:0-6576 GCA_046715885.1 Usitatibacter sp. | reverse complement strand
CCTTTGCGTTGCGAGCCAGGACGTCCATGGCCGGGCCGTTGCGCGCGAGCGCCAGGAAAGCGTTGGCGTCCGCCTCCATCGCCTTGACCGCCTTCGGATTGGCGGTGGCCGCGGCGAAAGCGTCCGGATTGGCCGCGTAAGCCGCGAACGCCTTCGCGTTGCGCGCCATCGCCGCGAATGCGACCGGATTCTGCGCCAGGGCGGCGAATGCCTCGGGCGATTGCGCCATCGCGGCAAAGGCGACCGGGTGCCGCGCGGCTACGGCAAACGCCTCCGCATCCGCGGTCACCGTGGCGAAGACATTGGAATGGCGGGCCATCACGGCGAGCGCTTCGGGATGCAGGGACATCACCTCGAACGCTTTCGCGTGCCGGCCCATCACCTGCGTCGCCTCGGGGCTTTGCGCCAATGCCGTGAACGCCGCGGCATGCCGCGTCATGGCCTGGAAGGCTTGCGCATCCTGGGCGATCGCGGCGAATGCCTCGGGGTGCACGGCGAGAACCGTGAGGGCCTGCGGGCTGTCCGCAAACGCCTCGAACGCACGGGCATGGCGGGCCAGCGCGGCGAACGCCTCGGGCTCCTTCGCGAGGGCGGTAAACGCCTGGGCATGACGAGCCATCGCCGCCATCGCTTCGGGTTGTCGCGCCAGCGCCTGGAAGCCGGGATCGCGGGCGAGCGCCAGGAACTGCGGATCCTTCATGAGCCGCTCGAAGGACTCGCTCTGCATGAGCTGGGCGACCGCCTGGTCTCCGAGGATCACATCCTCCGCTTTGATCGGCGTGGCGCGATGGCGCTGCGCCGGGGCGATCGTTCCTCCGGTGAGATTCTGCCCGCCGGGCGGAAAGTCGAAGGCGAAGTACCCGACGAGCAGCGCGGCCGCGAAGACGACGCCGGTGCCGATGAGGATCGTGCGTTTGTTGGAGGAATTGCTGGCTGGCTGGCTCATGTCGACCTCCTAAGGCCGGTTGGGGGTGCGTTTCGATCCCCGGAACAACGGGTGTGCAACGGAAGCATGCGCCTGCGAAATCGGAAGAGCGAGTGCATATTCACGTCCGCGGCGTGCTCACTGGCCCTTCTCGATCTCGAAGATCTGGTCGAAGCCGGAGTACCGCAGCACGTCTTGCAGGTGGCGGTTGACGCCCGCGAGCCTCAGCTTGCCAGACGAGGCAAGTAAACGCTTGTGCGTCTTGAGCAGCACGCCCAGCCCGGCGCTCGAGATGTACTCGAGGCCCTTGCAATCCAGCGTGACGGTACCCTGGACGCGGTCGAGAAAGGCGTGGGCCGCCGGACACTGGGCCGCATCCAGCCGGCCCGCGATGACGACTACGCCGTCCGCGCCGAAATCAATTGCCAGCATCCTGCCCTCCCCCGGTCTTGCGGAACGTGATGCGAGCCTGCCGGCTCGCCGCAAGGTATCGATACTCGATCGCATCGACCAATCGGCGCACGAGATGCAGTCCCAAGCCGCCGGATTCGCGCTGCTCGATGGGCAAGTCGATGGCGGCATCGGGCGTTGCGGTCACGTCGAAGGCATCGACGTCGAAGTCCGTCAGCGCCACTTCCACGCCACCGGCGATCGCCTTCATGTCGATGCGCACCGCCTGCACGCTTCCGCCGTATTTGACCATATTGGTGAACAACTCCTCGATGGCCTGGTCCACGGCCGCGAGCATCGCGACGTCGATGCGTTCGCGCGTGAAAAAATCCGCGGTCCAGCACGCCATCGGGGCGAGCGAGTCGAAGGCTCGCGGGAAGCGACGGCTGGTGGCCGCAACCGCGTCGCGCTTGACCAGGACCACCGTCATGTCGTCTTCCTGCGGAGCGCCGCCGGCAAAGGCGCGAACGGACGCGAGCAGCAGCGCCGACAGCTCGGCCATCGTTGTCGCGTGGTGCAGGCCCACCAGGTCGCGAACCCGTTGCTCCCCATAGGGCTCCCCACCGGCATTGCGGAACTCATAGATCCCGTCGGTGAGCAGCACCAGGATGTCGCCCGGGGCCATCTCGATCGTCGCCGCGGGGCGAAGCGACTGCAGCGGCATCGCCGCCAACGGAAAGCTCGTGGGGAGAAACTCCGCGCAGGTACCCTCGGCCGCCCGGAATTGCAGGATCGGCGCCTGCCCCCCGCTATGGAATCGAAGCTGGTGCGACGAAGTGTCCAGGAGCCCGATAAAAGCCGTGATGAATCGATCGGCAGGGAGGATTGCTGCCAGCTGGTCGTTCACCTGCCGGTAGGCGGTCTCCAGGTCGGCACCCATCCGGAATGCCATGCGCAACATCGCCTGCATTTGCGTGACGGACAGAGCCGGAGCGATCCCGTGGCCCGTGGCATCCCCGAGCAGGACCAGCAACCCACGGTCCAGCAGCGAGAGATCGAACGTATCTCCTCCCGTGAGGTCGGCGGGCTGGAAAGCGCCGTGGACGTCGTAGGCGGGCAGCAAGGGCATGCTGGCGGGCAACGTGCTCATCTGCACCTCGCGCGCCATCTCCAGCTGCTGGCGCAGCCTTTCGCCTTCGAGCAGCGCCTGCGTCATGCGCACCCGCTGCAGCGCGACGGCGCATTGCGCAGCGAGAACCGTCGCGAGCGCCTCGTCCTCCGGTTCGAATGCGCCGTGCGCCTTGTTGAGCACCTGCATCACGCCCACGAGCACGCCGTTGTGATCCACCAGCGGCAGCGTGAGCATGCAGCGCGTGCGGTAGCCGGAGCGCTTGTCGACGGACGGGTCGAAGCGCGGGTCCGCATAGCAGTCGCGCACGTTGATCGGCTTGCGAGTGCGCGCGCACGTGCCCACCAGGCCGGTGCCCGCCGGAATGCGCAGCGGCTCCATGTCCTGCGAGATCTCCAGCAAGAGATCGTCCGCCGCCGCGTCGTACAACCATACGGCGCAGCGCTCCGCGTCGAGGACCTGCGTGGCCGCCGCGGCGACTTCCCGCAGCATCGTCGACAGGTCGAACGGCGCCGCAAGCTTGCCCGCGACGGCGAGGATCGGCTCCAGATCCCGCGCCGCGAGATTGGGATGGGAGAGCTGCACTCTCATGCGCGCAGGATGTCACAAAGCCGGGGGCCGCCTCCGGCAAGCGCCGCCGCAAGGAGCGTACGGCGGTTCATTCGTACTGGCGTCTTCACCACCGCGCCGGCGGCTTGCGGTGGATCACGATGCGCTTGGGCTCCACCGTGATGTAGTGCCCCTGCACCAGGTCCTTGAAGATCCGGCTCACCATCTCGCGCGAGCATCCGACCCGGCTCGCGATCTCCGTCTGCGTGAGCCGCTCCGGGACGAACTGCTCGCCGTCCCTGGTGACCGCGCTCTCCATCAGCAGCCGCGCCACGCGCCCGTAGGCGTCCATCAGCGCCAGGCTGCGCACGCTGTGCGTGAGCGTGCGGATCTGGTGGATCAGCTTGCGGATGAAGTGCGTCGCGAACGTCGGGTTGCTCCTCACGAACTCGTCGAACTCCTCGCGCCGCACGACCAGCATGCGGCACGGCTCCAGCGTGATCACCGAGGCCGAGCGCGGCCCCTCGTCGAACGCGATGTCGCCGAAGTACTCGCCCGGCCCCATCACCGAGAGCATGATCTCGCGGCCGTTGGCGTCGCCCACGTAGGCGCGCGCGCGGCCCTCGACGATGATGTAGAGCGCGTCCGTATCCTCGCCTTCGCTCACCAGGACGGTGCGCGCGCGGAAGCTGCGCG
The DNA here is from genome assembly GCA_046715885.1 of Usitatibacter sp. GTDB lineage: Bacteria > Pseudomonadota > Gammaproteobacteria > Burkholderiales > Usitatibacteraceae > Usitatibacter. Next base: position 2,887 of record JBKJYC010000325.1, on the reverse strand, counting down.
CGACGGCGTGGCGGGAGATCTCCTCCAGCTCCGCGGGGCTCAACGTGAGGCTCGCATCCACCTTGGCGCGGTCGTTCATCAGGCCTCCCACATTCCCATGATGTTGTAGGCCGGCACGGGCTCGCGGAATCCCCTGAGTGCGAGCTCGCCCACCGTTTGCGCGACAACACGGCCCTCGACGCGCCCGAACACCCGCTGCGAGACCAGGATCTGGTCCGCCGCGGCTTCCCCGCAAAGCCGCGCGGCAAGGTTGCACACGACGCCGATCGTGCCGTAATCCTGGCGGCCCGCGAAGCCGATCGTGCCGATGGTCGCATAGCCCTGGGCAATGCCGAGGCCGCAACCGATCTTGTAGCCCAGCCGCTGCCACCGGTCCGAGAGCACGTTCACCGCGGCGCGCGCCTCGATCGCCATGCTCACCGCCGAGAACGCGGGGTCTGGCAGCGGCGCCGGGTCGTTGAAGATCAGCATAACGCCGTCGCCGGCAAAGTGCTCGATAGTCCCGTCGTACTTCCCCACCAGCCGGCCGATCTCGCCGTGGTACTCACGCAGAACGGCAAACACGTCCTCGGGCGCCGCCGCCTCGGAGAAAGAGCTGAAGCCGCGCAGGTCCACGAACACGATAGTGACTTCCCGCCGGCGCGTCGCATGGGGATCGTCCAGCTGGCCCGAGAGGATCAGGTCCACGACTTTCGGCGAGAGGAAGCGCTGGAGGCGCGCGACCCTCTGCTCGACCAACTGCACCGACTGGGCCTCGACCTGGCGCTGCAGCGTGCGGATGCGCAGCAGCGACTTCACGCGCGCGAGGATCTCCGCCTGGTTGATGGGCTTCGACAGGAAATCGTCGGCGCCCGCCTCGATGCCCTTCACCCGCTCCTCGGCCGGATCGAGCGCCGTCACCATCACGACGGGCAGGAGCGCGGTCGAGGTAGCGGCGCGAATGGCGCGGCACACGTCGTAGCCGCTCATCTCTGGCATGACGACGTCGAGGAGCACCAGGTCGGCCGCGCTCGCCTCCAGCTTCGCCAGGGCCTCGGCGCCCGACATCGCGGTGATGACCTCGTAGCCGGAGAGCGAGAGCAGCTGCTCCAGCAGCTTCACGTTCTGCGGCCGGTCGTCGACCACCAGGATGCGCGCCTTCGCGGTCATTTTCCTGCCCCGGCCAGCCGGTCGACCATCGCGCCGAATTCCTCCACATCGATCGGCTTGGCCACGTAGCCGTCGAATCCCGCGGAGACGACGCGCTCACGCTCCCCCGGCGTGACCGAGGCCGTGACGGCCACGACCGGTATCGCGGCCGTCTCCGGGTCCGCCCGCAGGCGAAGCAGCGCGGTGATGCCGTCCATCCGCGGCAGCTCGATGTCCATCAGCACGAGCGCGGGCCGGTGCTTGCGCGCCAGCTCGAGCGAGGGTTCGCCGTCCTCCGTCTCGACGACCTCGTAGCCGCGAAACTCGAGGATGGTGCGCACGAGCTTGCGGTTGCGCTCGTTGTCCTCGACGAGAAGGATGGTCTTCTTCATGGCGTCGTCTTCATGACGGTCCCAGGGGCAGGTTGAACGTGAAGGTCGAGCCGCGCCCGAGCACGCTCGCCACGCGGATGCTTCCCCCGTGCAGCTCGATGAGGCGCCGGGTGAGTGTCAGCCCGAGCCCCGTGCCCTCGGCCTTGCGCTCGTAGTCGGTGCCGACCTGGCGGAACTCCTCGAAGATCCTCTCCTGGTCCTCGGCGCCGATGCCGATGCCCGTATCCGTCACCGAGAACACGTACGCCCCGTTCATGCGCTTCGCGGCGAGGGTGACGGTGCCGCCCTCGGGCGTGAATTTGACCGCATTGCCGAGCAGGTTCAGGACGATCTGCTTGAACTTGCGCTCGTCGCCATCGTACTCGGCCACGTCCGCCCCGATGTCGGTCTCGAGCTGGATGCCGCTTCGCTCCGCCCGGCCGCGCACCAGCGTCATCGCGCTGGCCATCGCCGAGCGCACGTCGAAAGGCGCGATGTCGAGCTCCATGCGCCCGGCCTCGATCTTCGACAGATCGAGGATGTCGTTGATGAGGCTGAGCAGGTGCTTGCCCGAGTCACGGATGTCGGCCGTGAACTCCTTCTGCTTGTCGGCCATGGGCCCGGTCATCCCGGTGAGCATGACTTCGGAGAAACCGATGATGGCGTTCAAGGGCGTGCGCAGCTCGTGGGACATGTTCGCCAGGAACTCGCTCTTGTGCTTGTTCGCCGCTTCTAGCTGGCGGCTCTTGTCCTGGATCTCGTTGAACAGGCGGACGTTCTCGACCGCGATCACCGCCTGGTCGGCGAAGGTCTGGAGCATCCGCACGAACTTCTCGGGTACGACTCCGGGATCGCGCCAGGAAATGGTGAGGACCCCGATGGGCTGGCCCTCGCGCATCAGCGGCACTCCCAAGAGCCTCCTGCTGACCGTCGAGGAGCCGCTCGCGACGATCGGGTCGTACTCGCAGTCGGCGAGCATGTCCTCGATCTGCAGGGTCTCGCGAGCCAGGACCACCCGGCCGGTCATCGTCCTGCGATCCGGGGGCCAGGAGGGATTCGCCTTCATCAGGTCGATCCACTCTTGCGTGGTCCCGCAGCTCGTCACGTAATGAATGCGCTCCCCGTCGTACCGGAAGACCTGCGCGGTGGCCGCCACGCCGCGCCCGGTGGCGGCCCTCACGATGGCATCGAACACCGGCATCACATCAGTCGTCGAGCTACCGATGACGCGCAGGATCTCGGCGGTCGCCGTCTGCTGGTCGAGTGTCTCGCGCAACTCGGCGGTGCGGTCCTCGACCTTCTTCTCCAGGTCCGCGTACGACTCTTCGAGCTGCCCGGACATCATGTTGAAGCGGCTTGCCAGATCCTCCAGCTCGTCGCCAGTACGT
>JBKJYC010000324.1:0-5038 GCA_046715885.1 Usitatibacter sp. | reverse complement strand
ACAACAAGGCCGAGGTCACGCTGGGTGGCGTGGATACGGCCGGCCTCTCCTCGAAAACGATGGAAGCGCGCAACGTGCCCGGACTGTTCTTCATCGGCGAGGGCGTGGACGTCACCGGCCACCTCGGTGGGTTCAATTTCCAGTGGGCATGGGCTTCCGGGCGGGCGGCGGGGGAGGCGGCCTGAGCTCGAAGATGCGATCCCCGCTGCCGCTCTTGCGCATTTCCAGGAAACCGAGCGCCGCGAGCAGCGCGAGGGACGCGGCGTTGCGCGGATCGACGCTCGCCCGGAAGCGCGACGAGCCGTATCTCCCGCGAAGCTCGCCGATCATGGCCGTGGTTGCCTCGCGCGCGAAGCCCTGGCCCTGAGCCGGCGGAGCGATCACATAGGCGACGAGCGCGGAACCGTCTTCGCGCACGGTTGCCTGGACGAAGCCGATCGCTCTTGAAGTCGCCGATTCGCGCACCACCCAGTTCAACCAACGCTCCCGCCCATCGGCGGACAACCGCGTTTCCAGTCGCGCGTAGCGCCCCGCCAGCGCCTCGAGCGACTCCGGCGGAGCCTCTTCCATGAAGCGGTAGATCGACGGGTCCGAGAGCGCCTCGAACATCTCGGGTGCATGCGCCCGCGTCAGCGGCTCCAGCTTCAGGCGCTCCGTGGTCAGCTTTCGCACTACGGTCCGGGTTTCGATAAACTCGCCCTCCATGGCCAAGCCACGCGCCTTTTCGCTCCACATCGGGGTCAACTCGGTCGATCCCAAGCATTATGCGGGCTGGAAGGGCGAGCTCAACGCCGCCGAATACGACGCCGACGACATGGCGGCGGTTGCGAAGTCCATGGGCATGAAGCCCAAGGTGCTGCACACGAAGAGCGCCACGCGCGCCAACCTCCTTGCCGGGCTCGAGGCGGCGGGCAAGCAGCTGAAGGCGGGCGAGCTCTTCTTCCTCTCGTTCTCGGGGAACGGCGGGCAGGTCGAGGACGTGAGCGGCGACGAGGCGGACAACAAGGACGACACCTGGTGCCTGCACGATGCGCAGGTCATCGACGATGAGGTCATCGCGCTGATCGCCGGGTTTGCCAAGGGCTCGCGCGTGCTCGTGGTTTCGGACAGCAGCCCCAGCGGCTCGGTCGCGCGCCGCCACCTTCCCGAGCCGGACCCGCCCCCCGCGGGCCAGCGCGCGAAGCTCATGCCGCCGCTCGTCGCCGAGAAGGTCGGGCGGCAGAACGAGCGGTTCTACGACACGCTGCAGAAGGGCGTGAAGTCGAGGATGGGCCCGCGGTCGGGTCCCGCCGTCATCGCGATCCACGGCTGCCAGTACAACCAGGCGGCCATCGACGGCAAGGAGAGCGGCGCGTTCACGGAGAGACTGCTCCACCTCTGGAACCAGGGCTCCTACGAAGGCAACTACGCGCGCTTCTTCGCGAACCTCGTGGCGAGCATGCCCAGCACGCAGACTCCGATGATGAAGACCTACGGGGACGTGGGCTCATTCCTCCTGCAACGGCCCTTCGTGCCCTAGTCTCGCGTGCGAATCGCCTGCTGCCTGGATTTGCCGGAGTCCGAGATCGAAGCGTGGTGCCGCGCCTTGCGCGACGCCCTGCCGCAGGCCTCGGTGGAGTCCTGGCGGTTGCGCGGGTCCACGGCCGACTACGCGGTCGTGTGGAGGCCCTCCCAGGAGTTCTTCGACGCCCAGCCCCGCTTGAAGGCGATCTTCAACGCCGGCGCGGGCGTGGATGCGCTCCTGGAGCTGGACCTGCCGCCCGGCGCGCCGCTCGTTCGCCTCGAGGATGCGGGCATGGCGGAGCAGATGGTCGAGTACGTGACCTACGCGGTGCTCGGCCACTTCCGTGATTTCGATGCCTACGAGGCGGATGCGCGCGCCGGCCGGTGGAATCCGCGCGATCCGCAGCGCAAGGCCGATTTCCCCATCGGCATCCTGGGGCTGGGCGTGCTCGGCTCCCGCGTGCTCTATGCGTTGACGGGCCTGGGGTTTCCCGTCCATGCGTGGAGCCGTTCGCACCGCAAGCACGCGACCTTCCACGACTTCCTGCGCGACACTCGCATCCTGGTGTGCATGGCGCCGCTCACTTCCGAGACGCGCGGGATCATCAATCAGGAGTCGCTGGCTCTCCTGCGCCCCAACGCCTACCTCATCAACGTCGCGCGCGGCGGCCTGGTGGTGGAGTCGGACCTGCTCGTGGCGGTCAACAGCGGCGCCCTCGCCGGGGCGATGCTCGATGTGTTCGGTGAGGAGCCGTTGCCGCCCGAGCATCCGTTCTGGCGCCATCCCAAGGTGATCGTCACGCCGCACATCGCCGCGGCGACCCTGCGCGATGAGTCCGTGACGCAGATCGCGGAGAAGATCCTCTCCCTGGAGCGCGGCGAGGCCGTCAGCGGCATCGTCGAGCCCGACAACGGCTACTAGATAGTTGGAGTCTGACCCCAATTATCGGAGGAGGATGGGGCCCTTCAGGACCTTCAGGACGCGCTGCCCCGCATAGCCGTCGGGCGCGAGACCCTCGACGGACTGGAAGGCCTTGATGGCATCCACCGTGCGCGGGCCGATCATCCCGTCGGGTTCGCCCACGTCGTAGCCGCGCTCGAGGAGGAGCTCCTGCAGTTCGAGGCGCTCCGAGCGCGAGAGGCCGGGATCGTCGGTGGGCCATTTCTTCACGAACGGCTTGCCACCGCGGACGCGATCGGAGAGGTGGGCGATGGCGAGCGCGTACGACTCCGCGGTGTTGTAGAGGTAGATCGCGTCGAAGTTCCTGAAGGTGAGGAACGCCGGGCCGCGCGCGCCGGCGGGCATGAGCAGCGCGGCGGGGGTCTCGCCCTTGAGCGGCTTGCCGTCGATGCGCCGGATGCCGAGCCTGTGCCACTCGTCCACCGAGCGCTTCGTCCGGCGTCCCGACGGGCCCACGTAGCGCGCGGGAATCTTCACCTCGAAACCCCACGGCTGCCCGCGCTCCCAGCCGGCCTGCTTGAGGTAGTTGGCGGTGGAGCCCAGCGCGTCGGGAACCGAGCCGACGATGTCGCGGCGGCCGTCGCCGTCGAAATCCACCGCCGTGCGCTGGAAAGTGGACGGCATGAACTGCGTCTGCCCGAACGCCCCGGCCCACGAGCCCTTGAGGAAACCGACCTCGATGTCGCCGCTGCCCAGGATCTTCAACGTCGCGATCAACTCGCCGCGAAAGAAGGCCTTGCGGTTGCCGTAGCACGACGCCGTGACGAGCGAGCGCACCAGCGGCCGGCGGCCCATGTTCTTGCCGAAATTCGACTCCACGCCCCACACCGCGACGATCACGTGCCGGTCGACGCCGAACTCCTTCTCGGCCTTGTCGAGGGTCTTCGACCACTGCTCGAGTTGCGCGCGTCCATCGGTGATGCGCCGATCGTCCACCAGGCCCGCCAGGTATTGCCAGATCGGCGTCGAGAACTCGGGCTGGTTGTTCATCGCTTCGATGACCGTCGGGTCCGGCTCCACCCGGGCCATCGCGACGTCGAAGGTGTCGGTAGTGACGCCGCTGCGCTGCGCCTCGGTGCGCAGCTCGGCCAGGCACGCGGCGAACTCCGCGGGCGTGTCCGGAACGCCCTGCGCGGCAGCGAGGGCGGGGACCAGGAGAAGAAATGCCAGGGCGTGTGCGCGCATCGGGTCTTGCGTTAGGGGACACACCCCTTAGCCAGCTAAGGGGTCTGTCCCCTAAGAGTACCTAACCCTTGCGCCGGTTCCTCACCAACCAGGCGTCCACGTTGGAAACGATCTGGTCCAGCGCGGGCAATCGCATTCCCTTCTGCGCCGCCACCGACTGGACCAGGCGATCCACGCGCTCGATGTGCTGCGCCCCGCCGGCAAGCGCCCGGGCGGCGGACGAAGGGCTGCCGAGCGATTTCGCCGCGTTCGCATACTTCTCGAAGGGCACGAGGTCGTCGCGGTCCGCGCCCAGGAAGACGCAAAGCTCCACCACCCAGCTGTAGATCTCGCGCGAGGCGGCGAGGTCGCCATGCACGGCTTCCTGGATCGACTGCACACCGTCGGGCAGCACGCAGCGGTAGTTGCCGGCGATCAGCATCGCCCACTTGGCAAGTGGCACGAAGACCGACTCATGGACCTTCAGCTTCACCGGCAACTCGACTTGCTCGCCGTTCACCTCGAAGCGCGCGGCCTCCACGCTGGCGGCGATCTCGCGCAGCATCGCGGTGTGATGGTCCAGCTCGAAGCGCGCCGCCTTGAAGTTGGTCGGCAGCCGCACCTGCAGCACATTCACTTCTTCATCGGGCGGGCGGAATGCCTGCGCGTCCGGGCTGCAGAGCGTCAGGTACTTCGGATCGACGCGGTCCCAGACGGACGCGTCCGTGTAGCTCTCCCGGCAGCGTTGCGCCTCGATGCCCGGGATGCGCGCGAGGTAGGGCAGGGGCGGCATGTTCATGATCGACATGCACGGCACGCGCGACGTGGCCACCTTGTCGAGCAGCGCCCGCACATCGGGTTGGCGATACTGGGGCTCCTGCATGGCGAGCACGGCGAGGTCGTACCCTCTCGGGTCCACGTCGCCTGGACCCGAGGCCGAGAGCCCACCCGCCAAAGCGCGCGAGTTCACCTCCACCAGCCCCTCGCGGCCCTTGACGGGCATGCGCACTACCGCGCCCTTCGTATTGATGAGAGCTGCCTCGGCGGGCAGGCAGACCAGCTTCACGGAGTGCCCGGCCAGGGCCAGCTTCACGCCGAGCAGGGAGCCGTACGAGGCGCCCAGGATGAGAATTCTTCGAGCTTGCATGCACAAACCTCCGTGCCGCGACGGGGGGCGGCACTTTCACTGGAGGAATGGTCGGCTTCTCGCGGCGCAATGGCGCACCACCGTCGTAACAACGGTTACAACCGACTGCTTGGCGCTGCCTAGCTTCGGTTGGGATTATTCGGCGCGCGGTCGTAAGCGTTGGGTACGCCGTCGCGATCGCGATCGCCACGGTTCCAGCGGCCGCGTTGCAGCTGCCAGCGATCGTCGCGCTGCACCCAGGTCGGGTGGACGCGGTGATAGCC
>JBKJYC010000323.1:0-4363 GCA_046715885.1 Usitatibacter sp. | reverse complement strand
GGTAACCGCCCGGCGCCAGGCGCGAGGCAAGGAGCGCGGCGAAGTCCGGTTGCACCAGGCGGCGCTTGTGATGGCGTTTCTTCGGCCAGGGGTCGGGAAAGAAGATGTGGATGCCGGAGAGCGACTCGGGTGGGACCATATCCTTCATTACTGCCACGGCGTCGTGCTGGATGACCCGGATGTTGGTGAGCGCGCGCTCCTCGACTTGCCTCAGAAGGCTGCCCACTCCCGGCATGTGGACCTCGATGGCCAGGTAGTCGGTGCCGGGATGCGCTGCGGCGATGTCGGCCGTGGTGTCGCCCATGCCGGAGCCGATCTCCGCCACCACCGGCGAACGGCGCCCGAAAAGCGCCGTCCAATCCAGCGGTTGCGGCTTGAAGGCAACCCCGAAGCGGGGCAACAGCTCCGTGTACGCGCGCTGCTGGCCGGGGGAAAAACGCCCTTGGCGCAGGACATAACTTCGGATCGGGGGGAAGCTCACTGTTGGATTCTAGCCAATTGACTTTGCCGGAGGCCGGGCCTAGATTGGATCCGACTCCCCCACCCCCATGAAACTCCGGAAACCCCTTCTGGCGCTCCTCATCGCTTCGGCATCGACCGCGGCGCTGGGCAACTACGTCGGCACGCTGAAACCCCACCATTCGAGCCTGCTGCCAGACGCCTCGTTCTACTCGTTCGCCTCCCCCGTCCTGCTGGGCCTGTCGCCCAACCTGCATGTGGATGCCGGCTACCGCCTGAAGATGGGCTTCCGGCCGTCGCGCTACATCACGGTGGCGGGCGAGTACGTGGACTACGGCAGGCCGGGAACGAACCTGTTCGCGAGCCCGGCTTCGAGCCTCGGCTCGGCCTTTCGCAGCACCGGCTTCGGCATCGACACCGTCGCCACGATCCCGGTCTGGAGCAAGCTCTCCCTCTACGGCCGCCTCGGGGCCTATCGCGGCGAGGCGCGTCCGGAGTTCTCGCCCTATTCGACCGCGCTGCTCGCCGATGCCACGCGCGGCACGCGCATGCGCTACGGCCTGGGCATGAGCTACGACTTCACCAAGTCCTTCGGCATCCGCGCGGAGATGGAGCGCTACACGCCTCTGGGCCAGTTCCTGCCGACCGAGTCCGAATCGGATCTGTACTCCGTCGGCCTCAAGTGGCGCTTCTAGGCGCTCTTCTGGATTAGGCCGGTGTCGGGCGAGCTGGCGCTCGCCTCGTAGGGCTTGCGTGCCATGCGCCCGGCGAGGAACGCCTCGCGGCCCGCTTCCACCGCAAGCTTCATCGCTCGCGCCATGCGCACCGGCTCCTTCGCGAGCGCGATCGCCGTATTCATCAGGACGCCGTCGCATCCAAGCTCCATCGCGATCGCGGCATCGGACGCCGTCCCGATTCCCGCGTCGACCAGCACCGGAACCCGCGCGCGGTCGAGGATGATCTGCAGGTTCCAGGGATTGACGATGCCCATGCCGGAGCCGATCAGCGAGGCGAGCGGCATCACCGCCACGCAGCCGATTTCCTCCAGCTGCTTGGCGAGGATCGGGTCGTCGCTGCAATAGGCCATGACCTGGAAGCCCTCGCCGACGAGCTGCTTCGCGGCCACCAGCGTCTCGGGCATGTTGGGGAAGAGCGTCTTCGGGTCGCCCAGCACCTCGAGCTTCACCAGCGAGTGGCCGTCCAGCAACTCGCGCGCAAGGCGCAGTGTGCGCACCGCGTCCTCGGCTGTATAGCAGCCCGCGGTATTGGGCAGGATCGTGAAGCGCGCGGGCGGGAGCACCTCGAGCAGGTTGGGCTCGCCCGGCCTCTGGCCGATGTTGGTGCGGCGAATGGCGACGGTGACGATCTGCGCTCCGCTCTCCTCGATGGCGCGTCGCGTCTCGTCGAAGTCGCGGTACTTCCCGGTCCCCACGAGCAGGCGCGAGCCGTATTCCTTGCCGCCGATCACCAGGCGATTGTCGGCGGCCACGTCAGCCTCCGCCCACCGCGACCACGACCTCGATGCGATCACCGTCGGAGAGCTTCGACTCGGCAAAACTGCTGCGCGGCACGATCTCGCCGTTCACCTCGATGGCGAGGCGCTTGCCGGAGAGCGCGAGCTCGTCCAGCAGCTGCGAGAAGGTGAGCGCCGAGCCGAACTCGCGCGGCGCCCCGTTCACGATGACGCGGATGGCGTGGGACATGGGGAAAGTCTAGCACCGCGGGAATGCTTTCCCCTTGACCTACATCTGCTTGAAAAGGTGGGCGTAGGCCCGGCTCACCGGCAGCTCGGTGCGCCCGTCCTTCAGGCTGAGGAACGTGCGCCCGGAGAAATCGCGGCGCGTGGAGGCGACCTCGTTCATGTTGACGATGGTGCTGCGGTGGACCTGCTGGAAGGCGCCTGCGTCGAGCTGCCCGGCGAGCTCCGAGAGCGGCAGGCGGATGAGCGACTCGCCTTCGCGCGTCATCACGCAGGTGTACTTGTCCGCGGCCTGGAAATAGAGCACGTCGTCGACGGCGATCTGGTGCACGACCTCGCCCTTTAGCGCCCGCACCCAGCGAAGCTTCCCGCCGCTGCCTGCGCCCGGGATCGCGGCGGCGAGCTTCGCGAGCACGTGGTCCAGCCCCGGAGGCTTCTGCGCATGCTCGAGCTTGCGCTGCAGCCGCTCGATGCACTTCGCCAGGCGCTCGTCCGTCACCGGCTTCAGCAGGTAGTCCACGGCGTCGCGGTCGAAAGCTTCCACCGCGTACTGGTCGTAGGCGGTCACGAAGACGACGTGGGTGCGCGTATCGATGCGCCCGGCCACGTCCAGGCCCGTGAGACCCGGCATGCGGATGTCGAGGAAGGCGATCTCGGGCTCGTCCTCGTTGATCGCACGCAGGGCCTCGAGACCGTTGGCGGCCAGCGGCAGCAACGCGAGCTCGGGCCAGAGGGCCTGCAAGCGCGTGCGCAGGTGCTCGGCCAGGTTCAGCTCGTCGTCGGCGACCAGCGCCCGGGGCGTCATTCGGGCAGCCGGATCGCGACGACGGTTCCGGTGGGCGCGTTCTCGCGGATGGACATCGACGCGCGTTCGCCGTAGAGGAGCCGCAGGCGGTCGCGCAGGTTGGTGAGGCCCACGCCGCCGGAAGTGGTGGGCGCGAAGCCGATGCCGGTGTCGGCGATCTCGATCGCCACGCAGCCTTCCGCGCGCCGTGCGCGCACGCTCACGTCGCCGCCGTCGACCTTGGGCTCGAGGCCGTGTTTGATCGCGTTCTCGACGACCGGCTGCAGCAGCAACGGCGGCAACGCGTAGGCCGAGAGGGACGGCTCGACGTCCATCACGTAGCGCAGCCGCGAGCCCATGCGCACCGCCAGCACATCGAGGTAGGCCCCGATCAGGTCCGCCTCGGCGCCGAGCGTGGTCGACTCGCTGCGCGTGGCCGCGAGCGAGGCGCGCAGGAAGCGAATGAAACTCTCCAGCATGCGCTTGGCCTTCGCGGGGTCGGGGTCGATGAGCCCGGTCACGTTGGCCAGCGTGTTGAACAGGAAGTGCGGCTCGATCTGCGCCTGCAACGCGCGCAGGTTCGCGAGCGCCGCCTCGCGCTCGATGCGCTCGCCGCGCTCGCGCTCCCGGGCGAGGTACGCCTCGGCCACCGCGGTGCGCTCGCGCCAGAAGAGCACGATGCTGAGCACGATGGAGATCACCGCGCTGCTGAAGAGCACCGAGAAGATCACGCTCGGCCTGGTGAGCCAGCCGCGAGGCCCGACGTCCAGAAACTGGGCCACGATCCAGAAGCCGACGAACACCGACAGCGTCGGGATCAGCGCGTAGTACGCCACCTTCGCCGCATAGCCGGCGTTGCGCGCCCACCGCTCGAGGCCCGAGATGGTGCCCACGGAGAAGAAGAGGTGGATGGTGTATCCGATCACGTGGGAGATGAGCATATTCACCCAGAAGTACGGCCATCCCAGGTTGCGGTTGCCGAAGACAAAGGCCATCGCGAAGAAGACGAGTCCGAAGCCGCAGTTCCAGATGAATGTGTACAGCAGGTCGCGCGGCAGGCTGCAAGGCCAGCGGCGGAAGAACGGGATGATCTCGAGCGGGTGGAACTTGCCCGCATCGAACTCCTCGCGGATGCGCGCGACGGGATCTTGCGCGGCGGGCTGCGTCATGGCTCGATGCTACGGGGTGCGCCGCGCCCCGACAACGACTGGCTCACGGGCGGCCTCCTTGTAGCGGGATGGGTGTCCAGCTGATCCATGGCGGTCGTTCCTCGAGGTCGATGCCGTCAGGATAGGCAACCGCGCGCCCGGCATTCGGCTGCTGCGACGAACGGCGGCAGGAAAGCGCCAATCGCCGGTAAAATGGCGCGGCCGGTGCGGGTGTAGCTCAATGGCAGAGCAGAAGCTTCCCAAGCTTACGAC
>JBKJYC010000322.1:0-3096 GCA_046715885.1 Usitatibacter sp. | reverse complement strand
CTCGCCGCCTGATCGCATTTGAGACTCCTTTTCCGTTTCCTCGCCCGCCTGTCGCTCGGGACCAACCATGCCGTCGGCGCTTTCCTCGGGCGCCTCGCGTTCGCCCTTTCGCCGCGTTGGCGGCTGCGCACCCTCGAGAACCTGCGCTCGAGCGGGCTCGCCGCCTCCGACGACAACCTGCGCCGGCTCGCACGCGAGAACGCCGCCGAGATGGGCAAGAGCGCCACCGAGCTCGCCTGGGCCCTCTTCCGCCCGCCCGGCGAGGTGGCGGCCACCGTGATCGGCCAATCGGGCTGGGAAGCGGTGGAGCGCCTGCGCGCCGAGAATCGCCCGATCATTTTCGTGACGCCACATCTCGGCGGCTATGACGTCGCGGGCCGCTATCTATGGTCCAAACTGCCTATCCTCGCCATGTACCGCCCTCACAAGCTCGGCTGGCTCGACCAGCTGCTGCGCGAGGGCCGCAATCGCGGGGCCGCTTACGACGGCACCAACGTGGCGCCAGCGAACATGGCGGGGGTGCGCATGCTCCTCAAGCATCTGAAACGCGGCGGCTGCAGCGTGGTCCTTCCCGACCAGGTGCCCGGGGAGGGCGAGGGCGAGTGGGTCGAGTTCTTCGGCCGGCCCGCGTACACGATGACGCTCCTGGGCCGCCTGCAGGCGGCCTCGGGCGCCGCCCTGGTCTTCTGCTACGCCGAACGCCTGCAACAGGGCGCGGGCTTTCGTCTTCATTGCGCGCCGCTGGCAGAGCCGCTGGACGGCGACCGCAGGACCGCGACACGCCAAGTGAATGCCATGGTGGAGAAGCTGGTGCGCTCGTGCCCGGCGCAATATCTCTGGGGTTACAACCGCTACAAGCGCCCCGCCGGCGCTCCGCCGCCACCGCAGGCACAGCCCCGGGCCATCTGACCCGTGCGCATCCTGCTGCTCGGCGCCAACGGCTTCATCGGGGGGTACCTGGCTGCGCACCTGCGCGCGCGCGGGCACGAGGTGGTCGCGGCGGTCCGCCACCCGGAGCGCCTCGCGGCGGCGCATGCGCTTCCGGCCGTGCGCATCGACCTGAACCGGGATTGCACAGCGGAGGCGTGGCTGCCGCGGCTCGCGGGCGTGGACGGCGTGGTGAATTGCGCCGGCATCCTGCAGGGCACGCGGCGCGACCGCATCGAGGCCATCCATGCCGAATCGCCCTCGGCTCTCTTCGAGGCTTGCGAGCGCGCCGGCGTGCGCCGCGTGGTGCAGATCTCCGCGGTCAGCGCCGATCGCGGCGCCGGCACCGCCTACGCCTCGACCAAGCTCACGGCCGACGAGCGCCTGCGCGCGAGCCACCTCGAGTGGACGGTGCTGCGTCCCTCGCTGGTTCACGCACCCGGTGCGTTCGGCGGCACGGCTCTGTTTCGCGCGCTGGCCGCGTTGCCGATGCTGGTGCCTATCCCGGGTCGCGGGGACCAGCGCTTCCAGCCGATCCACGTGGACGACGTGTGCCGCGTGGTCGCGCTGGCGCTGGAGACGGACCGCCTGGTGGGCAAGACGCTCGATCCCGTGGGCCCCGAGGTCGTCACGTTGCGTGCGATCCTCGGCGACCTGCGCGGCTGGCTCGGGTTCGGCAAGGCGCGCTTCCTCGAGGTTCCGCTGCCGTTGATTGGCCTGATGGCGCGCTGCGGCGATGTCCTGGGCGGGCCCATGAACACCACGGCGCTGCGGCAGATGGAGCACGGCAACGTCTCGGACTCGGCGGCCTACGAGCGCGACTCGGGCCTTCGGGCGCGGGGCTGGCGCGAGTCGCTCGCCGCACAGACCGCGCAATGGCAGGACCGCTGGCACGCCCGCCTCTACTTCGTGCGTCCGCTGCTGCGCGTCGCGATCGCCGCGATGTGGATGGTCTCCGCCCTCGTGGGCTGGCTCGCGCTCGGGCCGTGGTCGGAGATTCTCGCCGCCCATGCCGGCCTCGATCTCGCGCTCGCGCTGACACTGTTGCGCGCCGCCTGCCTGCTCGACTTCGCGATCGCGCTGCTGGTGCTCGCACGCTGGCGTCCAGGCGCGCTCGCCGCCTTCCAGGTGGTGCTCGTCCTCGGCTACACCGTGGCGCTGACGGCGATCCAGCCGTCGCTGTGGCTCGATCCCTTCGGCGCGTTGCTGAAAAACGTGGTGATCGTGCCCGCGATCCTCGCCCTCGCGGCGCTCGAACGGGAACGCTGACGCGAGGACCGTTAGAATCGCGCGGTGCAACCGTTCCGAAAGCTGGGCTCATGGCTCGGCGTCTCCCTCCTGTGGCTCCTGCACCTGCTTCCCAACCGGGCAGTCGCGGCCGTGGGCCGTACCGTGGGCGCGGTGCTGTATCGCTTCGGCCGCGGGCGAGTCGCGCGGATCAACCTCGCGCTGTGCTTCCCGGAGATGACCGAGGCCGAGCGCCACGCCCTGGGGTTGGCGCACTTCAAGGCGCTGGGCCGGGCGCTGGCCGAGCAGAGCATCTTCTGGTTCGCGCCCATCGAGCGCGCGATGGCGATGGTGAAGATCACCGGCGGCGAGCACTTCGAGCGCCTCAAGGGCCGGCCGGTGATCGTTTTCGCACCCCATTTCATTGGCTTGAATTTGGGCGGCCCCAAGATCGCGCACGACTATCCCGGCTCGGCCAGCGTGTACAGCCGCCAGAAGAACCCCGTCCTCGACCGCCTGCTCTACCGCGGCCGCGTGCGCTTCGGTTCCCCGCGCCTGCTCTCGCGCCAGGACGGCATGCTCGCCGTCGTGCGCTCGCTGCGCGAGGGCCGCATGTTCTACTTCCTCCCCGACATGGATTTCGGCCCCCGCGATGCGCTCTTCGTGCCCTTCTTCGGCGTACCCGCCGCCACGGTGACGGCGATGCCGCGTCTGGCGAAGCTCGCCCGGGCCATCGTCGTGCCGGTGGTCACGCGCCAGCTGAGGGACGGCTACGAAGTCGTCGTGCATCCTCCGTGGGAGGACTATCCCACCGAGGACCTCGAGGGCGACGTGAAGCGCATGAATGCCTTCATCGAGGAGCGCGTGCGCGAGATGCCGGAGCAATACTTCTGGGCCCACAAACGCTTCAAGACGCGTCCGCCGGGCGACCCCTCTCCCTAC
>JBKJYC010000321.1:0-2613 GCA_046715885.1 Usitatibacter sp. | reverse complement strand
CACCTCGCCCAGGTCGGGCGCGGCCAGCCGGAGCTTCCCGCCGGCGATCTGGGTCCAGACGGTCGCCATGCGCGGGATGTCGCGCTGCGTGAAGAATTCCCCGGAGGGATCCACCACCATGAAGCGCCGGTCGTGGCGCAGGCCGCGGCCCGTGACCTGCGCTTCCCGCAGCGCGATGCCGGCGAGGCTTTTCACGGGGTAGATATGGAGGGCGGAGATCGAAACGGGCATGGTGAAAATTCACATTTGAATTCGCGGGCGTCCAAGGGTACCTTATTCGGCCCCGGCCCTTGCCGGCCCGACGGACTGGAAAGGACACGCCATGGCACTCTGGGACAAGTTGATGGGCGAACTGGTCGACATCGTCGAATGGCTCGACGATTCGAACGACACGCTGGCCTACCGTTTCGAGCGCTACCAGAACGAGATCAAGTACGGCGCCAAGCTCGTGGTGCGCGAAGGCCAGATGGCGGTGTTCATCAACGAGGGCCAGCTGGCCGACGTCTTCAAGCCCGGCACGCACACGCTCACCACCCAGAACCTCCCCATCCTGGCGACGCTGCGCGGCTGGAAGTACGGCTTCAACAGCCCTTTCAAGGCCGAGGTCTACTTCGTCTCGACGCGCAAGTTCACCGACCTGAAGTGGGGCACGCCCGGCCCGGCGATGATGCGCGACAAGGATTTCGGCATGATCCGCGCGACCGCCTTCGGGCTCTATTCGATCCGCGTGAAGGACGGAGGCGTCTTCATCAAGGACCTGGTGGGCACGGACAACCGCTTCACCACGGCAGAGATCCAGGAGAACCTGCGCGGCAAGATCGGGCTGCGCATCAAGGAAGTGATGCCCGAGCTCGGCATCCCGGTGATCGAGCTGGAAGCCAAGGTCACCGAGATGGGTAACCGCTTGCGCGAGCGCCTGACGCCCGACTTCGAAGCCATGGGCCTGGAGCTGGTCGAAGTGCAGGTGCAGGATATCGGACTGCCCGAGGAAGTCGAGAAGGCCATCGACAAGCGCGGCGCCATCGCGGCGGTGGGTAACCTGCAGTCCTACACCCAGTACGAAACCGCCTCGTCGATCCGCGACGCCGCCAACAATCCCAGCGGTGTCGCCGGTGTGGGAGTGGGGCTGGGCGCGGGCATGGCGATGGGCGCGCAGATGGCCAACGCCATGGGTGGCGCCATGGGAGGGGCGGCCCCGCCGCCGCTTCCCGGTGGCGGAGGCTTCCACGTGGCCGTGGGCCAGCAGCAGACCGGGCCGTTCGACCTGAACGCGCTCCAGCAACAGGTGGCGAGCGGCAACCTTACGCGCGCCTCGCTGGTCTGGAGAACGGGCATGGGGCAGTGGGCCAAGGCCGGTGAGGTGCCCGAGCTGCAGGGCCTCTTCGCCGGCACGCCGCCGCCGGTGCCGCCCGCCGCGTGAGCGTCAGCGCGACCGACCGTCCCCAGGCACGCCCCGAAGCCGATTTCATCCGCACGTTCCCGTGCGCAGGCTGCGGGGCGAAGCTGTCGTTCGCGCCCGGCACCAGCAGCCTCCAGTGCGAGTTCTGCGGCGCCGCGAACGACATCGAGGAGAACGATGCCCGCATCGAGGAGCTCGACTTCGACGTGTACCTCAAGGCCCTCGAGGGCCGCGAGGAGATGGAACAGGCTGAAACGGTCAAGTGCGCGAAGTGCGGCGCCGAGCAGACGCTGCCGGACCACCATTTCGCCGCCACCTGCACCTTCTGCAGCACGCCCATTGTCTCGAAGAGCTATGCGAGCCGCCACATCAAGCCGCGGTCCATCGTGCCCTTCCAGGTGGGCCGCGCGCGCGCGCAGGACGAGTTCCGGCGCTGGGTGCGCAAGCTCTGGCTGGCTCCCGGCGACCTGAAGAAGTACGCGCAGACCGACGCGGCCCTGGCCGGCATGTACCTGCCGTACTGGACCTACGACTGTCGCACCTCGAGCGAGTACCGGGGCGAGCGCGGCGACGACTACTACACCGACGAGACGGTGAGCTCCACCGATTCCCAGGGCCGCGCCGTCACCGAGACGCGGCGGGTGAAGCACACGAAGTGGTCGCCCGCGTCGGGGCGCGTGGAGCGACTCCACGACGACGTGGTAGTGATGGCGTCGAACTCGATCCCGCCGATGCTGCGCGGCGCGGCCACCGCCTGGAACCTGAAGGGCCTGGTGGCCTACCAGCCGGAATTCGTGAGCGGGTTTCGCGCCGAGGCCTACCAGATCGGCCTACGCGAGGGCTTCCCGATCGCCAGGCAGGAGATCGATGCGCAGGTGCACGACCTGGTCCGGCGCGACATCGGCGGCGACCAGCAGCGCGTGCACCAGGTCTCCACCCAGTACTCCGGCGTGAAGTTCAAGCACGTGCTGCTGCCGGTGTGGATCTCCGCCTATCGGTACCGCGACAAGGTCTACCGCTTCCTCATCAACGGCCAGACCGGCGAGGTGGCGGGCGAGAGCCCGATGTCGTGGCAGAAGGTCACGCTGCTCGTGGTCGCGATCGTGATCGTCCTCGTGCTGGCGTTGGCTTTCGGAAGCAACTGAGGCACGAGGCGCGAGGCACGAGTAGAAGCAGCTTTTCTCGCGCCTCGCCTTTCAGGCCTGCTTCAGCAT
>JBKJYC010000320.1:0-3468 GCA_046715885.1 Usitatibacter sp. | reverse complement strand
ACCTGAAACAGGCCGTGGAGCGCATGGGCGTTTCCATGGCGCCCGCCAGGGTGGTGGCTTGATCGCGCGGGCCACTTTCCCGCGCGCAAGTCGTTCCATTTTTCCCGAGTCGTCTCCGGAGGTCTGCTTTGCTGGCGAGCGCCCGCGCCATCTTCCGGAACTCATCACCCAACTCTTCAGTCTGACCTGACCGGTGCCGGCCCTGCCGCGCCGCGCGTATCACTCTTGGCGCCGTTCGGGGCTGCAGCAATCGGCGAGAACGACAAATCATTGAAGGACACCCATGCCCGCAATTCGCAGTCGTCAGACAGGTTTCACGCTCCTGGAAATTGTCATCGTCATGATCCTCGTCGCCGGGCTGCTGGCGTTCGTCGGGCCCAAGCTCTTCGAGCAGATGGGCAAGGCAAAGTCGAGCGAAGCCAAAATGCGCATCCAGCAGCTCGCCGGAAATATCGAGATCTACAAGCTGGAAGTCGGACGCGTTCCCGAGAACCTGCAGGCGCTAGTCAAGCAGCCCAGCGGCACGGATCGATGGAACGGCCCTTACGCCAAAGAGCCCGAGCTGAAAGATGCGTGGGGGAACGACTATAAATATTCGGTTCCAGGCACGGCGGGAAAGCCGTACGACATCGTCTCGCTGGGCGCCGACGGCAAGGAAGGTGGGGAGGGCGAGAACCGCGACGTCACAAACTGACGGCCGCAGTCTGTGTGGTACCCGGGGCCGGACTCGAACCGGCATGCCTTGCGGCGAGGGATTTTAAGTCCCTTGCGTCTACCGATTTCGCCACCCGGGTGCTCTCGCCCGCGCGTAGTGATCTACCCCGCGCTACACGAACTCTACCAATATTTTCAAGGAGGTAGCGCCGCCTGCGCTCTGTTGCATCCGTAGTCTTTGCCCTTGCCGCTGTCACGCTTCCTTTACAAAAGCGTGGTATCGTTCCGCTACAAATACGGGCTCCCGAGCCTTCGGCAAAACGCCTCGCCGAGGGAAGTCCGAGACAGAGGCAAAAGCTCTAACGACAACAGGGCGAAATGGCGCACGAGTCTCATGGTGTTGTCGCGTTTCCGGCATTCCGGCGAGCCTCTTTCATCGCCACGTCCGGAGCGTTTACATCGTCACCGGGGGAACTCGTGCTGGCGGCGTCTCCGCGCCACGCACGTCCTCGCATCGTCGGCAGTGAATTCCCGAGGGGTCCAGCAGCACCGTCGTTGGTTTCGGATTGCGCCCGAAGCCATCGGCTAGCAACCAGAAGGGCTTTGGCCTTTTGGCGACCTGAGTAACTGGTCGCTGCCGAAGCCTCTTCGGTAGCGGCTGGTCTTCGAGTTTTCACGACGGTGCATCGGTTCCCAAGGGGGGAACAATGACCAAGAACACGTCCGCCGCTGTTGCTGACCGGTTCGAACCGAATCCCGATCGGATCACCCCGGTACGCCTGTTCCACTGGAATGTGAACTACCTGTTCACGCTCGCCGCGGTCGAGATCGCGATGGTGGCACTTTTTTACTATGCCGCCGTCATGCTGCGCACGGCCACAGCCGCGACGCCGCCAATGATCGAGCAGTCGCTCACGGTCTTCCTTGCCCAAATGGTCGCAGTGGCCGGTGCGATTTTCCTTGGAATGGCGTGCATGGGGCTCTACCAGCTGCGGCAACGCACTCGCTTCACCGGCGTGCTGGCCCGGCTCCTGGTGGCTGTTCTGATCGCGCAGGTCGCGCTCGGGCTGCTGTTCTATGTGGTCCCGGCCATTCTCGTCGGGCGCGTGGTGATGTTCTATGCCGCCGCGTTCGCCTTCCTCGGGCTCGTGGTTTCCCGGTATGCCTTCCAGCGCTACGTCGACGAGGACCTCTTCAAGCGCCGCGTGCTCGTCTGGGGCGCCGGGTCCCGGGCCTCGACCATCGCCATGCGCCTGCGCCGGCGCGCCGACCAGCGCGGCTTCAAGATCGTCGGCTTCGTGAAGGCGCCGGGCGACGATCCGGACATCCCGTGCAGCAAGCTGGCGCAACCCGGTGCCAGCCTGGTGCAGTTCGCGTTGCTCAATCGCGTCGAGGAAATTGTCGTGGCCATGGACGACCGGCGCAGCGGCTTTCCGGAGGCCGAGCTCATGGAGTGCCGGCTGCGCGGCATCCAGGTGAACGACATCCTCACTTTCCTGGAGCGCGAAAGCGGTCGCGTGAGCGTCGAGCTGGCGCAACCGAGCTGGTTCATCTATTCCCAAGGGTTCCGCTGCGACATGCTGCGACTGGCGAGCAAGCGCCTTTTCGACATCGTCGTCGCCGCCGCGGCGCTTCTCGTTGCTTTGCCGATTGCGCTGGTGACGGCCTTGGCCGTCCTGCTCGAGGATCGCGGCCCCATCTTCTACCGCCAGATGCGCACGGGCCAGCATGGCCGGTCGTTCGCGGTGCTGAAATTCCGCAGCATGCGCGTGGACGCCGAATCCGGAGGCCAGGCCGTGTGGGCGTCGCAGGATGACCCGCGCGTCACCCGCGTGGGCAAGTTCATCCGCAAGTTCCGCATCGACGAGCTGCCGCAGGTCCTCAACGTCCTCGCCGGCCATATGAGCTTCGTGGGCCCGCGTCCGGAGCGCCCGTCGTTCGTGAAGGAGCTCACCGAAGCGATTCCCTTCTACCCCGAGCGCCACTTCGTGAAGCCGGGCCTCACCGGATGGGCACAGGTGCGCTACTCGTACGGCTCGTCCGTTGCCGACGCGCGCGAGAAGCTCGGCTACGACCTGTACTACGTGAAGAACCATAGCCTCGTATTCGACCTGATGGTGCTGCTGCTTACGGTGGAGATCGTCCTTTTCCGTGTCGGGTCGCGCTGAGTCTTTGAAGACGTCCCCGGTGCTCAGCGACCTCGAAAGTCCCCAGCTGGGCGATCGCGGAACCGGAGCCGAGGCAGGCACCGAGGCCGCAGCCGACGCGCTCACCGTCGCGGTCGTCGGCCTGGGCTATGTCGGCCTTCCCCTGGCCGTCGAATTCGGCAAGGTCCTGAAAACCATCGGCTTCGACGTTTCCCAGCGCAAGGTCGACGCGTACCGGGACAAGATCGATCCCACTGGCGAAGTCTCGACCGAGGAACTGAAGGCCGCGTCGCGGCTCCAGGTCACGTGCGACCCGGCCGCGCTGCGCGATGCCGATTTCGTCATCGTCGCCGTGCCCACACCCGTGGACGACGCGCACAATCCCGACTTCTCCCCGCTGCTCAGCGCCAGCGCGGCCGTCGGCAAGAACCTCAAGCGCGGCGCCACGGTCGTCTTCGAATCGACGGTGTACCCCGGCGCCACCGAGGAGGTGTGCGTCCCCGAGATCGAGCGGCAATCAGGTCTGCGCTGGAAGAAGGATTTCTTCGTCGGTTACTCGCCCGAGCGCATCAATCCCGGCGACAAGCTGCACACCCTCACCAATATCGTGAAGATCGTCGCCGGCGACACGCCCCGGACGCTCGACCTCGTGGCCAGGGTGTACGGC
>JBKJYC010000319.1:0-12982 GCA_046715885.1 Usitatibacter sp. | reverse complement strand
CCTTCGAACTCGCCGTGAACGTGAGGGCCGCGCGCGAGCAGGGCATAAGGATTCCCAAGTCCATCCTCCTGAGGGCGACCAATTTCTACTGAGCCTGCGCGCGAGATCTCGCGACCGGTGGCCGCGTCGCGCGGCCTGTTCCGGAAGTACGCGGCCGTCCTCATGCTGCTGGTGGGTGGCGTCCTGGTCGTCGCGCAGCTGATCGGCGTGGCGTTCGACTATTCGGAGATCCGGGCGACGGCCACCGCCACCCAGGGGCTGGAAGTGCGCTCGGCCACTGAGACGATCGACCAATACCTGAAGGGCATCGAGCGCCAAATCCGGGAGGTGGGCTCGCTGCCCTGGAGCAGCGGCCTGCTCTCGGCCGAGGACCGCCGGCTCGAGTATCACCGTCTCATGAAGCTGGTGCCCGCGATCAGCGAGATCCAGCTGGTCGATCGCCAGAGACGAGAGCGCCTCAAGGTCTCGCGCACCGCGCGCGACGAGGTGGACAGCGTGCGCCCCGTGGTGAACGAGTCCGAAGTCTGGAGCGCCCGCGACCAGGGCACCCACTTTTCTGAAGCGTATTTCGCCGACGGCTCCGAGCCCTTCGTGACCCTTGCGGTCCGGGACCGCGACAACGGCGGCGTGACGCTCGCGATGCTCAACCTGAAGTTCGTCGGGGACGTCGTCTCGCGCATCCGCATCGGCGATGCCGGGCGCGTCTATGTCGTGGACAGCGCCAGCCGGCTGATCGCGCACCCGAACCAAAGCCTGGTGCTGCGCCAGACGCTGATCCGCGATACGACGGTATTCCGGGGCATCGCGGAGAAGCTCCGCGAGAAGCCCTCCACAGCCATCGACATGTTCGAGGCCCATGACCTCGAGGGCAACGAGGTCATGGTCTCCGCGGCCCCGCTTTCCTCGGCGCAGTGGCTGGTGGTCGCCGAGCAGCCGAAGTCCGAGGTGCTGGAGCCCCTGTACGCCCGGCTCGCGCGTTCGGCCCTGCTCACGCTGGCGGGCCTGCTGCTCGCCATCGCCGCCAGCCGCACCCTGGCGCGCCGCCTCGCGCGGCCGATCCTGCGCGTGCGCCGCGGCGCCGAGCGCATCGCCCATGGCGACCTCTCCACCCGCATCGACGTGCGCACCGGCGACGAGATCGAAGCGCTGGCCCGGGAGTTCAACGGAATGGCCGACCAGCTGCAGGAATACACGACGGGACTGCAGCAGAAAGTGGCTGCGAAGACCGCGGAGCTCGAGCTCGCCAACCGCCACAAGAGCGAGTTCCTCGCCAACATGTCCCACGAGCTGCGCACGCCGCTCAATGCGGTCATCGGGTTCTCCGACGTGCTCAAGGAGCGGATGTTCGGGGAGCTCAACCCCAAGCAGATGGAGTACGTACGCGACATCAACACCTCGGGCCAGCACCTGCTCTCGCTCATCAACGACATCCTCGACCTCGCGAAGATCGAGGCGGGCCGCATGGAGCTCGACGTGCGCCGCTTCGACGTCGGATCCGCGCTGGAGAACTGCCGCACGCTGATCCGCGAGCGCGCCCAACGCCAGGGCCTCACGCTGCACTTCCGCGTGGAGCCGGGCATCGGCACGTGGCGGGCCGACGAGCGCAAGTTCAAGCAGATCGTCCTGAACCTCCTCACCAACGCCGTGAAGTTCACGCCCGCGGGCGGGCGCGTGGAGGTCGCCGCCGCCAATGGCAGCGACTGGCTCGAGGTGAGCGTGACCGATACGGGTCCGGGGATCGCGCGCGCCGACCACGGGGCGATCTTCGAGGAATTTCGCCAACTGAAAATCGAAGGCGGGTCGAAGAACGAAGGCACGGGGCTGGGGCTGGCACTCACGCGCAGGCTGGTCGAGCTGCACGGTGGCGCGATCGCGCTCGATAGCGACCTCGGGCGCGGCGCGCGCTTCATCATCCGACTTCCCAAGGAGCCGCCGGCCATCGCCCATGGCTAAGCGCATCCTGGTCGTGGAGGACGACGAGAAGAGCCGCCGCCTGCTCGCCGACGTCCTCACCTTCCACGGCTTCGAGGTGATCGCCGCCGAATCGGGCGAGCGCGGCCTCGATGCCATCGGCGACAAGCTTCCGGACGCCGCGCTGCTCGACATCCAGCTGCCGGGGATCAGCGGCTTTCGCGTGCTGGAGAAGCTGCGCTCCATGCAGAGCACCCGGAGCATCCCGATTCTCGCGGTGACCGCATCGGTCATGGATGCGGATCGCGCGCGCATCCTCGCCGCGGGCTTCGACGCCTATGTGCCGAAACCCGTTAACATCCGGGAGTTGTCCGAGCTCCTCCAGCGCCTGCTCGCCGTGGATACGCCATGATCGCGAAAAGCGGCATCGAACCCGTGAACGATCCCGACGCCATGCCCGGTCGGGTCCTCGTCGTCGACGACACGCCGGCCAACGTGAAGCTCCTGGAGGACATGCTCGTCTATCACGGCTTCCATGTCGAAGCGGCTCCGGATGGCGAGTCCGCGCTCGAGCTGGTGCGCACCTGGTCGCCCGACCTGATCCTGCTGGATGTGATGATGCCCGGCCTCGATGGCTATGGGGTCTGCCGCACCGTGCGCGCGAATCCCGCAAACGCGATGCTGCCGATCGTGATGGTGACGGCGCTGGACGGGCGCGACGAACGCGTGAAGGGCCTCGAGGCCGGGGCCGACGATTTCCTCTCCAAACCCGTGAACCCGCCCGAGCTGCTCGCCCGCGTGCGCTCGCTGCTTCGCATCCGGCGCCTCTACGAGACCGTGCAGCGGCAGGCCGACCAGCTGGCCGCGTGGAACCGCACGCTCGAGGCGCGCGTGACGGAGGAAGTGGCGCACGTGGAGAAGCTCTCGCGGCTGAAGCGGTTCTTTTCCCCGCAGCTCACCGAGCTGATCCTCGCCGGGGGCGCCGACGACCCGCTCGAGAGCCATCGGCGCGAGATCACCGTGGTCTTCCTCGACCTGCGTGGGTTCACCGCCTTCGCCGAGTCGGCGGAGCCCGAGGAGGTGATGCGTGCCCTGGGCGAATTCCATCGCGCGATGGGGGCGCGCATCCTCGAGTACCAGGCGACGCTGGAACGCTTCACCGGCGACGGCATGATGGTCTTCTTCAACGACCCGTTGCCGATCCAGGAGCCCGCACGGCGCGCGGTGGAAATGGCCTTCGCGATGCAGGAGGACGTACTGCGGCTCTCCGCGCAGTGGAAGAAGGAAGGCTACGCGCTCGGCCTGGGAATCGGGATCGCGCAGGGCTATGCGACCGTGGGCGCCATCGGCTTCGAAGGGCGCATCGACTACGGCGCCATCGGCAACGTGACCAACCTCGCCAACAGGCTGTGCGACCTCGCGGGGCCGGGCGACATCCTCGCGGCCCAGCGCGTGCACGCCGAAATCGAGGAGCGTGTGTATTCGGAGGACCTGGGAGAGGTCTCGATCCTGGGCCTGGCGCGGCCCGCGCGCGCCTTCAAGCTGCTCGATTACCGGGGCGCGGAGCGATGAAGCAGACCGCCGTACGCGCGCGCATCCGCCAGCTTTGCTGCCTCGGACTTCCCGGCGAGCTGCTCATGGCAGCGCTCCTGCCGGCGCTGCGCGAGCTGGTGCCGAGCGATTCCGCGGGCTTCTTCTGGGTGGATTCGCGTGGGGAGATGAGCAACCTCTATGCCGAGCGCCTGCTGCCGCCGGACGTGATGTCGCTCTACTTCGAGCGCTTCTACAACGGCCGCGAGGCGGCATTTCGCCGCAGCTTCCTCGAGCGCGGCCAGGCGCCCGATGGCGTGGTTGCGAGCAGCGCCGACGGGGAGATGCGCAAGACCGAGTACTACAACGAGATCCTGCGCCGGCTCGATGCCCACCACGTCCTCTATGGAATCGTGCGCGATCAGGGTGCCGCCCTGGGCCAGCTCTCGCTCTACCGCCCGGCGGATGCACCCGCATTCACGCCGCGCGAGCGCGGGGACCTCACGAGCGTCATGCGCTACGTCGCGCACGGCGTCGCGGCGGGCGAGGCACGCCCGCCCGATGCGATCGCGGCCCTGGCCTTCGAGGACACCGACGAGGAGGCGATGCTGGTGGTCGATCGCTTCGCTACCGTACGCCACGCCTCCGAGAAGGCGCGCCGGCTGGTGCTGCTCGCCACGACCTCGGACATCAACCCGGCGACTCTGGGCGCGGCGGTGAACGATCGCGCGGCCCAGGCACTCAGGAGTGTGTGCGACAGGCTCGAGGCGGTGGCGCGCGGCGAAGACGACGCGCCGCCCACGCTCACCCTCGAGTCGAAGTGGGGCCGCTATGTGCTTCGCGCCTACTGGCTCGACGACGACAACCGTTCGCCGCAGGCGTTGATCGGGGTGCGCATCCAGCGCCAGGAGCCGATGATCCTGCGCTTCGTGCACGCGATGGGTCGCCTGCCCCTCTCGCCCCAGCAACGCGAGATCGCGCTGCTCCTCGCGCGCGGCGCCAGCAACCAGGAGATCGCCGACAGCCTTGGCGTCTCCAACAACACGGTGGCATACCACATCAAGCAGCTCTTCCAGAAGCTCGACGTCCACGATCGGGCGGGCGCTGTCGCCAAGATCGCTTCGGGAAGCGCGTCGCTTCGGCCCTAGATCGGGCTTGCTCCTCCAACAGCGATCAGCGGCTGTCGTTCTTTCCGGGCGGCACGAGCTGCACCGGCATCGGTGGCGCGGGTTGAGGCGCCACCTTCGCCGGTTGCATCAGGCGCGGAAAGAAGTCGAGCGCGTAGACGAGCGATCCCACGACCACTGCGAACGCGATCGCGAGCTTGGCGAGGAAACCGAACCCGTAGCTCGACGCGGTGGCGGTGCGCATCGACTGGGCCGCCAGGGTGCGCTCGGCGAGGCGTATGTACGCCGCGTCTTCGGGGCGCTGCGTGTTGCGGGTCAAGGGGTCCGGGACAAGCCGCGAGACACGACCCGCGGACGCACGCGCCGCGTCCGCGGCAACGCTCTCCGGGCATCCCTCGCCGGCCAGCGTGCGCTCGATGCTGCCCTCGTCATGGCCGAGATAAGCGAGCTCCTGCGCCAGCGCAAGGCTGACGAAGCGCAGCCGCTCGTATTCCTCGGGACGCGCGTCGCCATCGGCGCAGCGCTGCGCCAGCGTGCGGTAGCGCGCCTTGATCTCGTCGGGCGAAGCAGCTCCCGAGATGCCCAGCGATTGTTCCAGGAGCCCGATGCCCACATGGGTGCCTTCTTTTTCGGCTTTCCGCGCCCGGGGGTGGGGAGCGCGCTCATCCCCCGATGCCGGGGCGGGCCGTTGCGGATCCGAATTATAGGCTCGCGGCCGAACCCCCTTGGTGACCATCGGCGAGTTCGGCCGCGCGCGTTCCAGGAATCTTTCCGGGATCCCAATCCTTCACGGCCGCGGCGAGGATTTCGGCGGGCCGGGCCGGGGGCTGCGCGGGCTGGCCGAGAAACGCCAGCGCGGCGGCGAGCGCTTCGCCCGGCTGTGCGGAGTTCACCTCGGGGGCGAGGCTTTGCTTCGAGAGCTTCTGGCCGCCGCGATCGGTGGCCACCGGCAGGTGCAGGTATCGCGGCGTGGGGTAGCCCAACAGCCGCTGCAGACGCATCTGGCGCGGCGTGGAGAGCAGCAGGTCGGCGCCGCGCACGACGTCGGTGATGCCCTGGTCGGCATCGTCCACCACCACCGCCAACTGGTACGCAAACAGCCCATCGCGACGGCGAAGGACGAAATCGCCGACGTCATCGCCGAGCCGTTGGGAGATGCGGCCCTGCACGCGGTCGACGAAACTGATTTCCCCGCCCGCGTGCACGCGATCCGCGCCGGACACGTCGCTGCCCAGCGCCAGGCCGCGGCAGGTGCCCGGATAGACGATGCCCTCGATGCCGGAAACTCCCGAGTCCGCGATCTCCTTGCGCGAACATTTGCAGCGATAGACGACGCCGTGCGCCGCGAGCCTTTCCAGCGCGGCTGCGTAGCCCGAAGTGCGCCGGCTCTGCCACGAGATCTCCCCATCCCACTGCAGGCCGAAGCCTTCGAGGGCGCGCAGGATCGCATCGGCCGCGCCGGGCACGGTGCGCGGCGCGTCAACGTCCTCGATGCGCAGCAGCCACTCCCCCGCGGCCGCGCGCGCATCGACCCAGCTCGCCACGGCCGCGACCAGGGAGCCGAAGTGCATCGGGCCCGTGGGAGAGGGCGCGAATCGCCCGCGATACGTCATGAAAGCAGGGTCGCCGCGACGAGGGGATCCTCGAGGCGCTTGACGAACCACTTGAGGCCTTTGCCGGCTCGGTCCGCATGCCAGGCCACCAGCATCTCGCCGCCGCCGGCTCCGGTCGCA
The DNA here is from genome assembly GCA_046715885.1 of Usitatibacter sp. Lineage (GTDB taxonomy): Bacteria > Pseudomonadota > Gammaproteobacteria > Burkholderiales > Usitatibacteraceae > Usitatibacter. The sequence continues at coordinate 6,681 of JBKJYC010000319.1, read as the reverse complement.
GCCTCGAGGATGCGAAGCCGGCCCGCATACGCCTCGCGTTCCGCCAGCCATCGGGGAATGCGGCCGACGCCCAGGCCTGCGACCAACGCGGCGACCTTGGCTTCCAGGTTCGACACGGTGAGCACGTCCTGCCCCGAGAGCAGGCCGACGGTGCGCGGCGGAAGGAGCCGCGAGGTGTCGGCAATGCCCACCGCCCGGAAGCCCAGCAACGCCGAAGACGAAAGCGGCTGGGGCTCGCGCGCCGCGGCGTGAAAGGGCGCGGCCACGAATGCGAGCTCCAGCCGGCCGAGGACGCGCGTCGTGAAGCCGCTGCCCGGTGGCCCGTCGCCCCCCGCGCCCACGGCGAGATCCGCGCGGCCGGAGGCCAATGCGTCCCACGTACCGCCCAGGACCTCGTGGGTGAATCGAAGGCGTGTTCCCGGGTTCTGGTCGTAGAACTCCGCGACCACGCCGAAGAGCTTCTCCAGCCCGACCATAGTGTCCACCGCGATGCGCAGCTCCGATTCCCAGCCCTTTGCCACCTGCCGGATGCGGCACTCGAGGTCGGCGGCCGCGCCGAGCAGGTGCCGACCCTCCTTCAGGAGCTCGCGCCCGGCCTCCGTGAGCTTGGCGCGGTGTCCCCGCCGATCGAACAAGAGGACGTCCAAGCCCTCCTCGAGCTGCTGGACGGAGTAAGTGATTGCTGACGGAACCCGATGCAGCTCCTCGGCTGCCGCGGCGAAGGATCCTTTCCGATCGATCGCATCGAGGACTTGGAGGGCGTCTAGGGACAGTTTCATTCAAATAATCAGAACGAGTTATCCGCAATTATTCGCTATAACTCCGCAACCCGCTACCCCAATATAGCCTCCATGCCACGCCATACTTCAACAAAGGAACTGAATATGACCGAACTCCGCCCCGCCCAGGAACGCGGCCACGCCAGCCATGGCTGGCTCGACTCGTTCCACAGCTTCTCCTTCGCGGACTACCAAGACCCCGACCACATGGGTTTCGGCCCGCTACGCGTGATCAATGAAGATCGGGTCGAACCCGCCCAGGGCTTCGGGACCCACGGCCATCGGGACATGGAGATCATCAGCTACGTGCTCGAAGGCGAGCTCGCCCACAAGGACTCGATGGGCAACGGCTCCGTGATCCGGCCAGGCGACGTGCAGCGTATGAGCGCCGGCACGGGCGTGGAGCACAGCGAGTTCAACCCCTCCCGGACGAAGCCGGTCCATTTCCTCCAGATCTGGATCGAGCCCGATCGCCGCGGCGTTCAGCCTGGATACGAGGAGAAGCATTTCGACGCGGACTCCAAGCGCGGCAAGCTGCGGCTCATCGCGTCGCCCGACGGGCGCGAGGGCTCGGTACGCCTCAACCAGGACGCCAATCTGTACGCGACGATCCTGGAGGGAGACGACACCCTCGTGCACGCGCTTCCCAAGGGACGGCGCGCGTACGTGCACGTTGCCCGCGGTGAGGTCACCGCCAACGGCCAGCCCCTGAAGAGCGGTGACGCGCTGAAGATCTGGGGCGGCGAGCCGTCGGTTCGCCTCGAGAACGCACGCAAGGCCGAAGTGCTCCTTTTCGACCTCGGCGACTGAGAGGACCGGCGATGAACTCGAACCTCACCAACGCGGCCGCGGCAGCGGGGCGCATCCTCCTGGCACTCATCTTCGTAGTCTCCGGCTTCGGCAAGCTCACGGGCTTCTCCGGCACCGTCGGCTATATCGCGTCGAAGGGCGTTCCCTTTCCCGAGGTGGCCGCCGCGGGGGCGGTTGCCGTCGAGCTGCTCGGTGGCTTGCTGGTCACCCTCGGGTGGAAGGCGCGCTGGGCGGCGGGGGCGATCTTCCTCTTTCTCATCCCCGTCACCTTCCTGTTCCACAATCCCGCCGGACTTCCGCCAGAGCAGGTGCAGATGCAGACGATCCAGCTGATGAAGAACCTCTCCATCATGGGGGGCATGCTGATGGTCGTAGCCTTCGGCCCCGGCGGCTGGGCACTCGACCACTGGCTTCGAAGGGACAAGGCATGAGCACGCAACGCAACGTAGAACGCGTCATTGATTCCCACCTGGCACCGGTCGGCACGTTCACCGTCCGCCGCGCCCTTCCGGGCCGCGAACGCCGCTCGGTCGGGCCGTGGGTCTTCCTTGACCACTTCGGCCCGTTCCCGGTGAAGGGCGGCAAGGAGGGCGTGGGCGCGCACCCGCACGCGGGCATCGAAACGGTGACCTATCTGCTGTCGGGCCGCAACGAGCACCGCGACTCCGCCGGCCATCACGGCGTGGTGAGCGCAGGCGGCGTGCAATGGATGACCGCCGGAAAGGGCATTGTCCACTCCGAGAAGCCGTTGGTGGAAAACAACGAGGAGCTGATGCAGCACGGCATCCAGCTCTGGACCTCGCTGCCACGGGCGCTGAAGATGATGCCGCCGCGCTATCAACGCATCGACGCCACCGTGATTCCAAGCGTTGCGCGCGCCGGTGCGACCGTGCGCATAATTGCCGGCGAGCTGGAGGGCGTCCGCGGCCCGGCCGACGCGCTGATGCCGCTCTTCCTGTGGCATGTCTCGTTGCCTCGCGGCACGTCCTTCGAGGCGCAGGTGCCGGGCTCGTTCGAGGCGGCGGCCTACGTGATCGCCGGCGGCGGCAGGTTCGGCGGCAAGGACGCCGGCATCGGGCAGCTCGTGGTCTGGGAAAACGCGGAGGGCGCGGTGCGATTCGATAACCCCGGTGAGGCGCCCCTCGAGGTGCTGGCCTTCGGAGGCGCGCCCGCGGAAGGGCCGCTCGTCTTCCACGGGCCGTTCGTGATGAACAGCATCGAGCAGGTTCGCGCCGCGGAGCTCGCCTACCAGACCGGGCGCATGGGCACGCTCGCCGAGGCCGGCTGATGGCGGCGCGCATCCTGGCGTTCGCGGGAAGCGCGCGGCGCGACTCGCTCAACAAGAAGCTGGTTCGCATCGCCGCGCAATCGGCACGCGACGCCGGCGGCGAAGTGACGCTGATCGACCTCGACGAATACCCGATGCCGGTCTACCACGGCGACCTCGAGGCCGAGCACGGCATGCCGGAGAACGGGATGAAGCTGCGCGAGCTCTTCCTCACCCACGATGCGCTCCTGATCGCCTCGCCCGAGAACAACAACTCGGTGGCCGCGCTCACCAAGAACACGATCGACTGGCTCTCGCGCTCCATCGGCGACGGCAAGGGAAACAACTCCGGCCTGGCTCCCTACCGGGGAAAGGTGGCGGCGCTGCTCGCCGCCTCGCCCGTGATGTACGGCGGCGTGCGCCACCTGCCGCACCTGCGCCAGATCCTCGGCGGCCTGCACGTGACCGTGCTCGGCCCGCAGGTCGCCATCCCGCACGCGGACTCGGCGTTCGACGAAGCCGGGGCGCTCAGGGACCCGCGCACGAAGAAGTCGGTGGACGCGCTTGCCGCCGAGCTGATGCGCACCACGGAGAAGCTCCGGGGTTGAGCCTATGGCGCCCATTGGAATTTTTCATTGGCCGCGGGGAACAACCCTCCCGCATGCTGTCGAACCCAGAGAAAAGGAGATTCGAATGGCCCCGAAAAATGGCGCCTTTCCGGTGATGGACATCGGAATCAGCGCGAAAGACCGCGCGGCGATCGCGCAAGGCCTGTCGCGCCTGCTCGCCGACACGTTCGCGCTGTACCTGAAGACGCACAATTTCCATTGGAACGTGCGTGGCCCGATGTTCCAGACCCTGCACGTGATGTTCGAGCAGCTCTACAACGAGCAGTGGCTGGCGCTCGATGTGATCGCGGAGCGCATTCGCGCGCTCGGCATGGACGCGCCGGGCACCTACTCCCAGTACGCCAAACTCTCGTCCATCAAGGAGACCCCGGGGGTCCCCGAGGCTCGGGAGATGGTGCGCCTCCTCGTCGAAGGACAGGAGGCGGTCGCCAGGACCGCGAGGAAGCTCTTTCCCGCGGTCGACAAGGCGGGCGACGAACCCACCGCGGACCTGCTGACGCAGCGCATGCAGATCCACGAAAAAAACGCCTGGATGCTGCGTTCGCTCCTGGAGCAATGACCATGGCCGTCGTCGAGCTGACCAAAGGAAACTTCGAGCAGGTGGTGACCGGTAACCCGACGGTCATCGTGGACTACTGGGCCCCGTGGTGCGGGCCGTGCCGCTCCTTCGCGCCGGTGTTCGAGCGCGTAGCCGAGAAGCATCCCGACATCGTCTTCGCGAAGGTGAACACCGAGGACGAGCCGGAGATCGCGGGGCATTTCCAGATCCGCTCGATTCCCACGCTCATGAACTTCCGCGACAGCGTCATCATTTTCGCGCAGCCCGGCGCGCTACCCGAAAGCGCGCTGGAGCAGATCATCGCCAAGGCGAAAGAGGTGGACATGGACGAGGTCCGCAAGCAGATCGCCGCGCAGGAAGCCGCCGAGTCCGGGGCCCATGGCGAGGCGCCCAGGGGACAGGGCTCCGAAGCGCGCAGCGCCTGAGGCGCGGGGGCGGATGCGGCGGCGGGCGTAAGATAGCGCCCTTCGCAGATCCGCCGTCCGCCATGGATATCTCCGTTCCGCCGCTGCGCGCGGCGATCCGCGCGCACTACCTTCGCGACGAGTCCGAGGCCCTCGAGGAGTTGCTCGCGCTCGCCCGACTCGATGGCCCGGCGGACGCGCGCGTCACCATGGGCGCCAGGGATCTCGTGCAAACCGTGCGGGCGAAGCAGCGCGCCTCCGCGGGCATGCAGTCCTTCCTCCAGGAGTACGACCTCTCGTCTCGCGAAGGCGTGTTGCTGATGTGCGTGGCCGAGGCGCTGCTGCGCATCCCCGATGCCGCCACCGCCGACAAGCTCATTCGCGACAAGTTTTCCCAGGGCGAGTGGAACCGCCACTTCGGCAAGAGCCATTCGCTACTGGTCAATGCCGGCACCTGGGGCATGATGCTCACCGGCAAGCTCGTGGCACTCGGCGAGGAGGAGACTCGCAGCATCGGAAATTGGGTCGCCGCGTTGACCGCCAAGGCCGGCGAACCCGTTGTGCGCGTGGCGCTGCGCCAGGCGATGAAGCTCATGGCCGAGCAGTTCGTCATGGGCCGCACCATCGAAGACGCGCTCTCGCGGGCGTGCTCCTCGGAGCACTCGGCGTATCGCCATTCCTACGACATGCTGGGCGAAGCGGCCTTCACCGAGGCGGATGCCCTGCGCTACATGAAGTCCTACGAGGGCGCGATCGACGCGATCTCGGCCGCGGCCGCGAGGCTCGACCGCACGGCCACGGTGTTCGAGAAGCCCGGAATCTCCATCAAGCTCTCGGCGCTGCATCCGCGCTACGAGTTCGCCCAGCGCGAGCGCGTGCTCGCCGAGCTCACGCCACGCGTTCAATCGCTGGTGGAGCGAGCCCGGCGCGGCGATATCGGCGTCACCCTCGACGCCGAGGAGGCCGATCGCCTCGACCTCTCGCTCGACGTCTTCGAGCGCGTGTTCCACGCGGGCACGCTCGCCGGCTGGGAGGGCTGCGGACTCGCGGTGCAGGCCTACCAGAAGCGCTCTCCCTTCGTGATCGACTGGCTCGCCGAGCTCGCGCGGCGCGGCGGGCGGCGCATCATGCTGCGCCTGGTGAAGGGCGCGTACTGGGATACCGAGGTGAAGCGCGCGCAGATGCTGGGCCTGGCCGGCTATCCGGTCTACACGCGCAAGTGCAACACCGACGTCTCGTACCTCGCCTGCGCCGCCAGGATGCTCGCGGCCCCCGAGGCGTTCTACGGCCAGTTCGCCACGCACAATGCGCACACGGTAGCGACGATCCTCGAGCGCGCGCAGGCGGGGCAGGCGTTCGAATTCCAACGCCTGCACGGCATGGGCGACGAGCTCTACGCGGAGGTCACGGGCCGCCTCGGGCATCCGTGCCGCGTCTACGCGCCGGTGGGCAGCCATGAAGACCTGCTCCCCTACCTCGTGCGCCGACTGCTCGAGAATGGCGCCAACACCTCCTTCGTGAACCGGATCGCCGATGCGACGGTGCCGGTGGAAAGCGTCGTGGTCGATCCGGTCAGGGCCGCCGCCGCGCACCTCTCGAAGGCCAACCCGCGAATTCCGCTCCCCGCCGACCTCTATGGCGACCGGAAGAATTCTTCCGGTTTCGCGTTCGCGGACGAAGCGGTGTCGGCACCGTTCCTGGCCGAGCTCGAGCCGCAGCTGGAGCGCACCGACCGCAAAGCGACACCCTTGGTGGGCGGGACGCCGCGAACCCGCGCGCGCACGGAGCTTCGCGACCCGTCGAGCGGCCGGCCCATCGGGCACGTCGAGGAAGCCGATGGCGCGCTCGTCGACGAGGCGCTGCGGGTGGCTGCCGCGGCCAGCATTCCTGCTGCGCCCGAACGCGCGGCGGCGCTCGAGCGCGCCGCCGACGCCCTCGAGGCGAACCGGGTCGAGCTTGTCGCGCTGCTCGCGCGTGAGGCGGGCAAGACGCTTCCCGATGCATTGGGTGAGGTGCGCGAGGCGGCGGATTTCTGCCGCTATTACGCGCTCCAGGCGCGCGAGCATTTCGGCGCGCCCGAGGCGCTGCGCGGGCCGACGGGGGAGTCGAACGACCTCTACCTCGCCGGACGCGGGCCCTTCATCTGCGTGAGCCCATGGAATTTCCCGCTCGCGATCTTCGTGGGACAGGTCGCTGCGGCCTATGCCGCGGGCAATGCGGTGATCGCCAAGCC
>JBKJYC010000318.1:0-7699 GCA_046715885.1 Usitatibacter sp. | reverse complement strand
TCTCGTAGTGCTCGTAGCCGGCCTGCGCCAGCCGGGCTTCGATCGCTTCCTGCATGTCCGCCGCGACGTCGTCGTCCGGCAGCGTCGGCGGGTAGCGGTGGAAGTACGTGTTGGGCTCCAGGGTCAGGTGATAGGCGGAGATGTGTGGCGCTCCCAGCTCCAGGGCCACGGCGACGTCGGCGAGGGCGCCTTCCTGCGACTGCCCCGGAAGCGCGTACATGAGGTCCACGTTCACCGTGGGGAAGCGTGCCAGCGCGCACTCAACCGCGCGGCGCGCCTCGTTCGAGCCGTGCACGCGCCCGATCGCGGCGAGGCGCTGGTCGTCGAAGCTCTGCACGCCGATCGACAGCCGCGTCACGCCCGCGTCGCGGTAGCCTTTGAAGCGCTCGGCCTCGAACGTGCCGGGATTGGCCTCCATCGTCACCTCGGCCTCGAACTCCAGCGGGATGCGCGTGCGCACGGCGGTGATCAAGCGCTCGATCGACGCCGGCGTGAAGAGGCTGGGGGTGCCTCCGCCGATGAAGATCGTCGAGAGCTTGCGGCCCCAGACATCGGGCAGGCTCGACTCGAGGTCGGCGATGAGCGCGTTTGTGTATTCGGCCTCGGGCAGCTCGCCGCGCTGCTCGTGCGAATTGAAGTCGCAATAGGGACATTTGCGGATGCACCACGGGATGTGGACGTAGAGCGAAAGCGGCGGCAGCTGGGCGAAGCGCGGCCCGCCGAGGCCCTCGAGCACCTTCATGCCCGGACCTTGCGCTTGCGCACGACCCTCGGTCGCGCCGGCCCGTGCTCGGGCGCGTGGACCACGACCAGCGCCCGCGCGTCGTGCCCGACGCTCCAGCCCCGGTGGGGGATGGCCGCGTCGAAATAGATGCTGTCGCCCTCCTCGAGCGTCCAGCGCTCGTCGCCCACCTGGAAGATCACCTTGCCCGAAAGGATGAATACGAACTCCTCGCCGCCGTGGTCGAAGAACACGTGGGTGTCGATCTTCGACGGGAACGTGAACACGAACGGATCCATGCTCTTGGAGAGCCGCTTGTGCGCGAGGCTCACGTAGTCGTAGCCGAAGGCGGTGCCGCCGCGCACCACCGGCAGCCGCTCGTTCTTGCGCACCACGCTGGCGCCCTCGCGCGCCTCGAGAATGTCGCCGAAGAAGCTGCCGATGCCGGTGCCCAGCGCCTGGGCGATGCGCGACAAGGTCGCGATCGGCGGAAGCTTGCGCGAGTTCTGGATCTTGGAGAGGTAGCTCTTGGTGAGGCCCGTGGCCGCGGCCAGCCGCTCGAGCGTCATGCCGCGCGCAGCGCGCAGCACCTTCAGGTGCTCGCCGATGATGCCGTCGTCGTTGGCGGAGGTGGGGCGTTTCACTGCACGAGGACCGGCAAGGCCTCTCGGTTTGCTCGCCATGCGCGAGTGTATTCCATGATGCGCGCAGTCTCGTTCGCCACCTCGTCGCCCAGCAGGCGCGCGAGAAGGTGCAGCGTGGCGTCGATCCCGAGCGTGACGCCGCCACCGGTGAGCACCTGCCCGCAGTCGACCAGGCTCGCGGCCTCGGTCACCTCGACCGTGGGATGGCGCTCGCGCATCAGCCGCGTCGGCGCCACCTCGGCCCCGATGACCTGGCACTTGGTGGTGGCCTTGCGGCCGTCGAGGAGGCCGGCGGCGGCCAGGATCATCGCGCCGGTGCACACGCCCGCGACCACGCGCCGCGGCGCGTAGCCGCGGAGGAAGTCGAGCGTCTCCGCGCTCTCGCACTGCGCCATCCATCCGGGTCCCCCGGTGACGATCAGGGCGTCGGCAGCCGGGCAGTCGGCGAAGCCGTGGTCGGCGATCACGCGCAGCCCGTTGGCCATCGCCACCGTGCCGGCGCGCGGCGCCACGAGGAACATCGAGATCTGCGGGGCGACGCGGCGGGCCATGGAGAGCACCCCGTAGGTGGCGAGGTCCACCGGCTCCACACCCTCGTAGACCAGGACGGCGAAGCGCATGTTGACTAAGTGTTTCCCGATGGGCACACTGACCCGGAAGCCGCATTCTCGTTTGGCGGCACTACGGAGGTCAACATGGCAACCCAGCTCACCCCCGAGCAGATCGAGAAATGGCGCGAAAAGGCGCTGAAGCTCCAGCCCACCCCCAACGGCTCGATCTACGTGAAGCCGCAGGACATCGACTGGCAGCCCTCGCAGTTCCCGGGTATCCAGATCAAGGTGCTCTACAAGGACGAGGCGGCCGGCGAGATGACGTGCCTGCTCAAGTGGCAGCCGGGGGCACGCCTGCCGTTCCACATGCATCCGGAGATCGAGCAGACGTGGGTGCTCGAAGGCTCGTTTTCCGACCATGACGGCATCTGCCGCGCCGGTGAGTACGTATGGCGCCACTCGGGCTCGATGCACGAGACATTCAGCGAGGAGGGCTGCACCATCCTCGCGATCTACCGCAAGCCCAATGTCTTCGCGAAGAGCGCGGGGTTCAGCGCCGGCGACAAGAAGGCGTAGCACGCAGCGCCGCGCACCTCGGGGGCTTCGAACGCAACGTTCAGCAACCTACGGGAGAGGGCAATGACGCAACGCGATCACCGTTCCACCGGCAGCACCCCCAAGGCCCCCGCGCGCCGCAAGTTCCTCGCGGCGGGTGCGGCCACCGGCGCAACCGCGCTCGCCTTCCCGATGGTCGCGCGCTCGCAGGCGCCGATCACGCTGCGCTTCCAGAGCACTTGGCCGGTGAAGTTCATCTACCACGAGTTCGCCATGGACTGGTGCAAGAAAGCTTCCGACCTCACCGGCGGGCGCCTGAAGATCGAGATGCTGCCCGCGGGCGCGGTGGTGCCCGGCCTGCAGGTGGTCGATGCGGTGAGCAAGGGCACCTTGGACGGTGGCCATGGCATCCCCGCGTTCTGGTTCGGCAAGAACCACGCGTTCGGCCTCTACGGCGCCGGGCCCGATTTCGGCATGGACGCGAGCCAGCTCATGGGCTGGGTCGAGTACGGCGGCGGCAAGGAGCTCTTTGCGGAAATCCAGCAGGCCGCGCAGCTCAACATCGTGAGCTACCTGGGCGGGCCGGTGCCGTGCGAGCCCATGGGCTGGTTCAAGAAGGAAGTGAAGGGGCCCAACGACCTGAAGGGGTTGAAGTTCCGCACCTCGGGGCTGGCGGTGGACATGTTCACCACGCTCGGCATGTCTGCGGTTCAGATGGCGCCGGCGGACATCGTGGCCGCGCTCGATCGCGGCCTGCTCGACGGCGCCGAGTTCGCCAGCGCCACCGACGACCGCGTGATGGGCTTTCCGGACGTGGCCAAGTTCTACCTGCAGCAGAGCTACCACATGGCAAACAACTTCTGCGAGGTCATGTTCAACAAGACAAAGCACGACGCGCTGCCCGAGGAGGTGAAGGCGATCCTCAAGTACGTGCCGCATGCCGCGCACTCGGACATGCTGTGGAAGTCGATGCACCGGATGTCGCAGGACTTCATCGAGCTGCAGACCAAGGACAAGGTGAAGGTCTACCGCACGCCCAAGACCATCCTCGATGCGCAGCTCAAGGCCTGGGACGTCGTGATCGCGAAACGCTCGGGGGAGAACCCCCTCTTCGCCAAGGTGATCGCCTCGCAGAAGGCCTGGGCCAAGCGCGTGATGTATTGGCACAACAATGTGCAGGTGAACCAGCAGGCCGCCTACGCCCACTACTTCCCCAAGGGCCCGCTCGCCTAGCTGTCGGCGTGGGCCTGCAGCGCCGAGAGCTTGGCCTCCAGGGCCTGCATCGCGCGCGCACGGTGGCTGACCCGGTTCTTTTCTTCCGCGTAGAGCTCCGCCGCGGTGAGCCCGCGCCAGGGCAGCAGGAAATGCGCGTCGTAGCCGAACCCACGCGTGCCGCGGCCGGTGAGCGTGATCTCGCCGTGCCACGTGCCGTCGGCGATGACCGGGCAGGGATCGTCGGCGGAAGTGACCAGCACCAGCACGCAGTAGTAGAACGCCGAGCGGTCCCTGGCGTCACGCAGCGATTCGACCAGCAGGGCGTTGTTGCGCCGGTCGCGCTCGGCGCGGCCGCCTTCGCGGCCCGCGAAGTACGCCGATCCCACGCCCGGGCGGCCGTCGAGCGTGGCCACGCACAGGCCCGAGTCGTCGGCGATGGCGGGCAGACCCGACTTCGCGGCGGCGTGGCGCGCCTTGGCGAGCGCGTTCTCGACGAAGGTCGTGAAGGGCTCGGCCGTGTCCTCCACCTTGAACATCGATTGCGGAAGCGGGTCGATGCCCAGCGGCTCCAGCAGCGAGATGAGCTCGCCCAGCTTGCCGGGATTGGCGGAGGCGATGACGACGCGCTTCATGGGCTCAGGCCGCCAGGGCTTCGCGCTGCTTCGCGACCAGCGTCGCGATGCCGTCGCTGGCGAGCTCGAGCAGGCGCGACATCTGCTCGCGCGTGAAGGGTTCGCCCTCGGCCGTGCCCTGGACCTCCACGAACTTCCCGGAGCCGGTCATCACGACATTCATGTCGGTGCCGCAGCCCGAATCCTCGGCGTAGTCGAGATCGAGGAGGGGCTCGCCGCCCACCAGGCCCACCGACACTGCGGCGACGAAATCCCGGATCGGATCGCGTTGGATGGACCCGCGGGCGCGCAGCCACGCGCACGCATCGGCGAGCGCCACCATGGCGCCGGTGATCGAAGCGCAGCGCGTGCCTCCGTCGGCCTGCAGCACGTCGCAGTCGAGGGCGATCTGGCGCTCGCCCAGCGCCGCGAGGTCGGTGACCGCGCGCAGGCTGCGGCCGATGAGCCGCTGGATCTCCTGCGTGCGTCCCGACTGCTTGCCCACGGCGGCCTCGCGCGAGCCGCGCGTGTCGGTCGCGCGAGGCAGCATGCCGTACTCCGCCGTCACCCAGCCGCCGCCCTTGCCTTTGAGGAAGGGCGGTACTTTTTCCTCGACGCTCGCGGTGCACAGCACCTGGGTGTTGCCGAAGGTCACCAGCACGGAGCCCTCGGCGTGCATCGTGAAGCGGCGCTGGAAGCGGATGGGGCGAAGCGCGTCGGGCGCGCGGTCGGCGCGAAGGGCCATCGCTAGCGCGGCACCTTCTTGATGGCGCTCTGGATGTCGGCGATCGCCTTCTCGATGTCGGCCTCGGTCACGTCGTCGGCGGGCACCGGGATGTCGAGCTCCTGCGTGTTGCTGGAGGTGGTGAACTGCTCCTCGCCCAGCATCTGCGTGGTGTCGTTCACCCTCTCGTCCTCCTGGTTCTCCCAGGTCATCGCCACCACCGAGACGTTGTCCGACTCCCCGGCGGCGCGGCGGTGCGCCTCGGAGATGAGGCCCGGCATGAGGCCCACGATGTCCTGTTTCTTCAGCAGCGTGCCGATGAGGGAAGCCGCGATCTGGCTCCAGAAGCCGTCGGTGGACAGCAGGATCGTGTCGCCCGCCTCGAGGCGGAACTCGCGGCTCACGGCGACCTGCGGCGGCACCACGCCGCCCAGGCAACTGTAGATCTTGTTGCGGTCCGGATGTCGCGCCGCCTGCTCCGGCGTGAGGGCCCCGGCGTCGATCATCTGCTGCACGCGCGAATGGTCCTGGGTGGAAGCGGCCATGCGCCCGTCGCGAAGAACGTACAGGCGCGAGTCGCCCGCATGCGCCCAGAAGGCGGTGTTTCCCTGCACGATGCAGGCCACGCACGTGGTGCGCGGGCTCTCGAGCAGGTTCTCCTCCACGGCCTGGGCGACGATCGCGCGGTGCGCCGCGTTGATGGCCGTGACGAGGAAGTCCACCGGCTTCTTCAGCTTGTTGCGCGCTTCCTGCTGGAAGCGCCGCGTGATCTCGGTGACCGCGATCTCGGCGGCGAGCTCGCCCTTCATGTGACCGCCCATGCCGTCGGCGATCACCAGCAGCAGCGTGTCGCGGCTGTACGAGTACCCGACGCGGTCCTCGTTGCCCTTGCGGTCGCCCTGGTGGCTGTCCTGGAAGATCGTGAATCGCATGGGGGCGTCAGCGCGAGAAGAGCTTGGAGACCGGCTTGTTGAGCGTCTCGAAGAAGCCCGACTTCTTCTCCTCGATCGGTTCCTCCATGAGGCGCTTCTGCAGGTCGAAGGCCGTTTGCGGACGCTTCAGGTAGTCGACCGCCAGGCAATCGTTCACGATCGCGAACAGATCCTCGGAATAGCTCTGGCGGGCGAGGTTCTTCAGCGGGATCATGTGGTCCTTCTTCTCGCGCGAGTCGGCGGCCTGCGGCGGCGTCCCGGCGATGCAGGTGTACATGGTGGCGCCCACGGAGTAGATGTCGGCCCAGGGGCCGAGCTCCTGCGGGTTGAAGCGGTAATGCTCCGGCGCGGCAAAGCCGGCTGTGTACATGGGCTTCAGCTTCAGAGCCTCTTCCGAGAGCGTGATGCGCGCCGCGCCGAAATCGAGCAGCACGGGGCGTCCGTCCATGGCGAGGAAGATGTTGGCCGGCTTGATGTCCAGGTGCAGCAGCTTGTTCGCGTGCACCTCGCGCAGCCCGTTCATCAGGTGGATGAAGAGCCGGCGGATGAACGCGTCGCTGAACTCGTGACGGTTCCTCTGGATGTGGAACTGCAGCGTGCGCCCGCGCACGTACTGCATGACCATGTAGCAGGTCTCGTTGGCGCGGAAGAAGTTCTCCACGCGCACCACGTTCGGGTGCGAGATCATCGCCAGCGCCCGGCCTTCCTCGAAGAAGCACTTGAGCCCGTGGCGGAACACCGAGAGGTTCGCCTCGTCGGAGATGTTCACCTCCACGCCCTCGGTGCGAAGCGCGAGGGAAGAGGGCAGGTATTCCTTGATCGCGAAGGGCGTGCCCGATTCGTCGCGGGCGAGATAGACGATGCTGAATCCGCCCGACGAGAGCGGCTTCTCGATCCGGTAGCCGTTCAGCACGTAGCCCGCAGGAAGCGGCTGGTTGACCTGGTGGGGCATTCGGCGAGAGGAAAAGGCGGTTCCGCTATAATTCGCCCCATTGTCGGTACTCCCCCGCGCCTTGTAAAGGCGCATTCACCTTCCCACGCCTCCCATGATCGCCAGCATGACCGGCTTCGCGAGCAGCGCGCGCGAGAGCGCGCAGGGCCAGCTCGCCATCGAGCTGAAGACGGTGAACCATCGCTATCTGGAGTTCCAGAGCCGCATTCCGGAGGAGCTGCGCACGCTCGAGCCCGCGATACGCGAGGCGGTGACGGCGAAGCTCACGCGCGGAAAGGTCGATTGCCGGCTCACGTTCACGCAGCGAGCCGTGGGGCCCAAGAACGTGACGCCCGATGCCCAGGCGATGAAGGTGCTCGCGGGCGCCGCGGCTTCGGTGCGCGCGCTCTTTCCCGAGGCGCGAGCGCTCTCCGTGGCCGAGGTCCTGGGCTGGCCGGGGGTGCTCGCCGACGAATCGCTTTCCCCGGACCGGTTGCGCGAGGAAGTGCTGGCGCTCCTGGACGCGGCGCTCACCGAGCTGAACCAGACCCGGCAGCGCGAGGGCGCGAAGCTCGAAGCGATGCTGGTGGAGCGCCTGGACCGCATGGCCGCGCACGCGAAGGAAGCGCAGCCGCTGATGCCCGCGGCGATCAAGGCGTTCCAGGAAAAGCTCTCCGCGAAGCTCGCCGAAGCGCTCGCCGCGCCCGGCGACGAGCGCATCTCGCAGGAGGTGGTGCTCTACGCCGCCCGCATCGACGTGGACGAGGAGCTCTCGCGCCTGGGCGCGCACATCGCGGAAATGCGCCGCGTGCTCG
>JBKJYC010000317.1:0-5125 GCA_046715885.1 Usitatibacter sp. | reverse complement strand
TCGGGGCCAGACCCCCAATTGTTTGCTACCGCTTGACTTCCAGAGCCTCCCAGCGCGCGAGCAGCGTCGTGAGCTCGGCCTCGATGGCATCGTGGCGCTCGTTGAGGGCCTTGATGTCGAGCGAACGGTCGGTGTAGGTCGCGGGATCGGCGAGGCGCTTCGTGAGCTCCGACTGCTCGCGCTCGAGCGCCTCCAGCTTGCCGGGCAGCTCTCCCAGCTCGCGCGTTTCCCTGTAGCTGAGCTTTGCTTTCCGGCGCGGGGCGAGCGACTCCGTCCCGGGTACGTCCACTTCCGGGGCGGCAACTGCGCGTGCCGCATTGGACTTGACGCGCAGCCAGTCGCTGTAGCCGCCCGCATACTCCTGCCAGATCCCGTCATCCTCGAACGCGATCGTCTGCGTCACGACGTTGTCGAGGAACGCACGGTCGTGGCTCACCAACAGTACCGTGCCCGCATAGTCCTGCAGCAGAGACTCCAGCAACTCCAGCGTCTCGATGTCGAGGTCGTTGGTCGGCTCGTCCAGCACCAGCACGTTGGCGGGCCGGCTGAAGAGGCGTGCGAGGAGCAGGCGGTTTCTCTCGCCGCCGGAGAGGGACTTCACCGGCGCCCGGGCGCGCTCCGGCGGGAAGAGGAAATCCCCGAGGTAGCTGATGATGTGCTTGCGCGCGCCGTCGATCTCCACGAAGTCGCTGCCCGGCGAGATGGTGTCGGCGAGCGTCGCCTCGTCGTCCAGCGCGACGCGGAACTGGTCGAAGTAAGCCACCGCGACCTTCGTGCCGCGGCGTACGGTGCCGGTGTCCGGCTCGATCTCCCCCAGGATCAGCTTCAGCAGCGTGGACTTCCCGCTGCCGTTCGGTCCGATGAAGCCGATCTTGTCGCCACGCATCACGCGGTCGGAGAAGTCGCGGACGACGCGCTTGCCGCCGTAGCTCTTGCCGACGTGCTCCAGCTCCGCGACCAGCTTGCCGGACCGCTCGCCCGAAGCGACCGCGAGCTCCACCTTGCCCACGCGCTCGCGCCGCGCGGCGCGCTCCAGGCGCAGCGCCTCCAGCCGCTGCACCCGGCCCTCGTTGCGCGTGCGGCGCGCCTCGACGCCCTTGCGGATCCATGCTTCCTCCTGCGCCAGCAGCTTGTCGAACTTGCGGTTCTCCACTGCCTCGACGGCGAGCTGCTCGGCCTTGCGCGCCTCGTAGGCGCTGAAGTTGCCCGGGTAGCCGAGCAGCCGGCCGCGGTCGAGCTCCACGATGCGCTGCGCCACGCGATCAAGAAACCGCCGGTCGTGGGTGACGAAGATGACGGTGCCCTTGAAAGCGACGAGCGTCTCCTCCACCCACTCGATCGCCGTGATGTCGAGGTGGTTCGTGGGCTCGTCGAGGAGCAGCAGGCCGGGGTCGAGCACGAGAGCGCGTGCGAGGGCAACGCGCTTCTTCAGCCCGCCCGACAGGTCGGCGACGAGCGCGTCCCCGGAAAGATGAAGGCGCCCCAGCGTTAGATCGATCCGGTTGTGGATTTGCCAGCCCTCGTCGGCATGGATCGCACCGGCGGGAAAACTCTCCGCGACCGCGTCGAACACGGTCCGGCCGGGCTCGAACGCCGGCTCCTGCGGCACGCTCGCCACCTGGGTACCGGGCGCGAGATAGACCTTGCCGTCGTCCGGGAGCGCGGCACCCTCGACGATACGCAGCAGGCTGGTCTTGCCGGTGCCGTTGCGCCCGATCAGGCCGATGCGCTCGCCCGGCTCGACCACGAGGTCGGCGTGGTCTAGCAGTGGAACGTGGCCGTAGGCAAGGCAGACTCCGGATAGCTGGAGGAGGGGCACGGAGTCTTCATTCCCGATTGCCTTCGATGGAGCAGAAGCATAGTCTCCTCGGTCGATCCTTTGGAAAGGCAGTCAAATGTTTCGGACATCGCTTCTCTTCATCCTCGCCATCGCCGCCGCTGTCGTTACGACCCCGGCGCGGGCGATTAAAAACGGCGACCTCGACGGGAACGCCCATCCGTACGTCGGCCTGATGGTGGCCCAGGACGCAAAAGGCAAACCGCTCTGGCGCTGCAGCGGAACGCTGATCTCCGCGCGCGTATTCCTCACGGCCGGCCATTGCACCGAGCTGCCGGCAGTGCAGGCCGAGATCTGGTTCGCCGCCGACGTCGAGAGCGGCCGGCCCGCTAACGGCTATCCCTTTGTGGGCGAGGCCGGGGGCAAGACCTACACGCATCCCGACTTCAACCCGAGCGCCTTCTTCCTGTTCGATCTGGGCGTGGTAGTCCTGGACGACCCGATGATTATGGACAAATACGGGGCGCTGCCCGAGCTGAACGTGCTCGACAAACTCGCGACCCGCCGCGGGCAACAGGACGTGACCTTCACCGCCGTGGGCTATGGCCTGCAGCGCATCAATCCGGTGTTCGTCGTGGAGCAACGCATCCGCATGGTGGCGAGGCCACACCTGATCCAGATCAACACGGGATTCACGGGGGACTTCTCGGTGCTCCTGTCCAACAACCACTCGACCGGCGGGACCTGCTTCGGCGATTCCGGAGGGCCGAACTTCATCGGGAGCTCCAACGTTGTCGGCGGCGTCACATCGTTCGGCATCAACGGCAACTGCGCGGGAACGGGCGGCGTGTATCGCGTGGATCGGGCGGACGACCTGAACTGGCTTCGTTTGCAGTTCGGCAGCTTGCTGCGCTGAAGACCCCGCTCCGAAGAATGAAGGGCCCCGATTCGGGGCCCTTCCGTTTTACAGGGTGGCGCCCGCTCAAGCGGCGGGACGCTGCTCCTGTGGAACGCGCAACACCTGCCCCGGGTAGATCTTGTTGGGGTCGGTCAGCATCGGCTTGTTCGCCTCGAAGATCTTCTGGTACTGGTTCGCGTCCCCATAGAAATCCTTCGAGATCTTGGAGAGCGTGTCGCCCGACTTCACGGTGTAGTACTTCGCTTCCGCGCCGCTCTTCTGAACCTTCATCTGGTCATCGACGTGCGCCACTCCGTACACGTTGCCGGCCACGAGGACGATCTTCTCGCGCGTGACCTGGTCGGGAACGGTGCCGCCCAGGCTGACCGTATCGGACGCGCTGTCGAAGAGGATGTTCAGGTTCGAGATGTCGAATCCCGACTTCTTGATGTGGTGGGCGATCGCCTGGGCCGAAGCCTCGTCGGCCGGAGCAGCCTGCGCGGAGGGTTGTCCTGCCTTCGCCGAACGCCCGCCAAAGATCTTCTCGCCGGCGTCGCGAATGAAATCGAAAAGTGCCATGTGGTTCTCCTTCGAGGTGTGTGGAATCAGAACCGTCCGCGCCGAGCCATGCGCGAGAGGGCGATCGTGAGCGCCGCGGTGCCCAGGTTGCGCACCAGCGTCGGATGCTGCGCGTAGAACCGGCTCACCCGGTCGATGACGCCGGGATTCTGCTTTTCCGCCTGGTTGGCCAGGTCCTCGACCGGCGTGGGCTGGGGTCGTCCATGCGCTTAGTGCGCGAGGATATTCATCAAGCTCATCGGTATCTCCCATCGATCGACGTCGAGATGGGACAGCCCTTCGAATCGATCGTTGCGATGGGAGGGCGCGTGTCCCTGGAAAACACGCGCCACCCGGCCCATGCACGCTGGCCCCGCGATTGCTTAGTGCGCCGGCGAGGTGCGACGAAAGTCAAGGCTCCGGCCGGCGGAGTCCCTATCCCGGAAGTACGAAATTTCACCGGCGCACAAATTGCGCTCGGGGGTGAAACAGCCTAGTGTTGACGATCGTTCTCGGCCGATTGGTTTCGTTTTTTTCACAGGGAGGCTCCCCATGACCTCGATCAAACTCGCAAAGAGCGGCGCCATAGCCGCAGCCGTAGCCGCAGCCTTCGCCCTTCCGGCAGCCGCGCAGTCCTCCGTCGCCGTAGCAAGCGGTTCCAAGGGAAAGGTCCACCTGCTCCCCGCCACGCTCGAGACCACACAGTGGGGCTGGTTCGACAACGCGCAGGCGCCGGTATTGACCATCGATTCCGGCGACACCGTCATCCTCGAGACCATGATGCACTCGCACAACGCCGTGGTGCCGGGGCGCACGATCGATGAGATCAAGAAGCTGCGCACCGATCACCCGGGCCGCGGGCCGCATACGGTCACCGGTCCCATCTTCGTGACCGGCGCGGAGCCCGGCGACACGCTCAAGATCAAGCTCAACCGCATCGTGCCGCGGGCCTACGCGACCAACTTCAACGTGCCCGGCATGTTCGGCCAGTTCCCGAAAGAGTACGCCGACGGCCAGGTGAAGTACGTGTACCTGGATCTGGACAAGAAGGTGGCCGAGTTCCTGCCCGGCGTCTTCATCCCGCTGGCTCCTTTTCCCGGCACGCTTGGCGTCGCGCGCACGGAGCCTGGCCGCTACAGCAGTGTGCCGCCGGGAACCTATGCGGGCAACATGGACATCCGCGACCTGGTGGAGGGAACGACCCTCTACGTCCCGGTGCACGTGAAGGGTGCGCTCCTCTGGACCGGGGACTCGCATGCGGCCCAGGGCAACGGGGAAGTGAACCTGACCGCGCTCGAGACCGCGTACAAGGAGTTCAACATCACCGTCAGCGTGGACAAGGCGATGAAGCTCGACATGCCGCGCATCGAGACGCCGAAGTCCTGGATCACCATGGGCTACGACAACGACCTGAACAAGGCGTGGACGGGGGCCAAGGACCAGACCATCAAGCTGCTGCTGGAGAAGCGCGGCGTGTCGGCTGACGCCGCGGACAAGCTGATGCCCACCGTCGCCGATTGCCGCGTCTCGCAAGTGGTCAACATCAAGAAGGGCATCCACTGCCTGACGCCCAAGGATGCCAAGGGCAGGGAGGACATGGAGCGCCCGACCAAGGAGACGGCGAAGTACTACGTGAGCCATGCCGTCGACGCGGACCTGAACAAGGCCATGGACAGCGCCTCGATGGGCATGATCAAGTGGCTGGAGGCGAACAAGAAGATCGCCAGGCTCGACGCGTACGGCCTGGCGAGCGTGGCGATGGACTGCCGCGTGGGCGCCATCTCCGAGGCTGCGAAGAACGTGCACTGCGTGATGCCCAAGAGCCTGTGGGTGGCGAAGAAATAGCGGGGGGCTGAGGGATGTTCCCAAGGGCTGCGCGAGCGGCCCTTTTC
>JBKJYC010000316.1:0-3010 GCA_046715885.1 Usitatibacter sp. | reverse complement strand
CTCGGGCTGCAGCGAGCAGTTGCCGAAGAGCATGTTCACGAGCTGCGAGGGCTCGCTGCCGGTGGTCGCGGGCGCCAACCCGAGCACCACCTCGAACCAGTCGCCGTGGGGATGGATCGCTTCCACGCGCGCGACGATCTCCCGCATCACGCGCTCGTCGGCGACGGCTTGCAGCGGCATCTCGACACTCTGCTCGGTCGCGAGCGCTTCGGCCCGCGCCCGGCTCTGCGTCTCGGGGGCGCTGATCCGGTAGGTGGCGAGGATGCGATCGCTCACGCGGCCCTCAGCGAATCCACGATCTCGAGCCGCGCCGCTCGCACGCTGGGCAGGAACCCGCCGACGAAACCCATGAACACCGCGAACAGCATCGTCGCGGCCGCGATCCCGGGCGTGAGGTGGAAGCCGAACGCGAGCTGGCTGAAGGACTGCCAGTTCATGGTCGTGATGGTGAAGGCCTGCAGGAAGGAGGCGAAGAAGAGTCCGGTCACGCCGCCCACGAGGGCGAGCAGGATGGACTCCAGCAGGAACGCGGCCAGCACCGAGAGGCGCCGGAAGCCCAGCGCGCGCAGGGTGCCGATCTCGGCGGTGCGGTTCGAGACCGACGCGTACATGGTGATCATGGCGCCGATCATCGCGCCGATGGAGAAGATCACCGAGAGCATGATGCCCAGCCAGCTGATGAATCCCGAGAGCTGTTTCGACTGCTCGGCGTAGAAGTCGGGTTCGGGCTTCACGTCGAGGATCAGCCGCCGGTCGCCGCCGATGCGGCGCTTGAAGGCTTCGAACTGGCCCGCGTCCTGCAGCCGGGCGATGGTGGACGAGTACGCCGTGCGGCGAAACGCCTGCAACATCAGCTCCACGTCGCCCCAGACTTCCGAGTCGTAGCCCGACTTGCCGCCGTCGAAGTGGCCGACGATGGTCCAGTCGCGGCCCGCGAAGCGCAGCTTCTCGCCGATGCCCACGCCATCGAAGCCCTCCGCAACACCCTTGCCCATCACGATCTCGGAGGAACCGGGGCGGAACATGCGCCCGTCGATCACCTTCACCTGCGGGCGCATCGTGAGCCCCATGGGCGGCATCCCGCGCACGATCAGGTTCGCCGGCTTGTGGGTGCCGCGCTTCGGGATCGCGATGAGGACCAGCGTCTCCTTGGAGACCAGCGGCTGGCCGTCGGCGCCGCGCGCCACTTCGGGCAGGGTCTCGATGAGCGAGGCCTGGTCGCGGTAGACGGCGCTCTGCACCTCGGTCTGGGCCGACTGGCGCAGCAGGATCGCGTTCTCGTAGGTTCCGGTGGAGACCAGCGTCTTGCGCAGCCCGGCGTCCAGCATCAGCACCGCCGCGAACACGAAGACCACCAGCGCCATGCCGCCGGCCGTGAGGAACGTCGTGAGCTTGCGTGTCCACAGGTTGCGGAAGATGTACATGAACGGGATCTTCACCCGATGTACCTCAGGCCATCGACGATCTTCACGCGCGCCGCACGGATCGACGGGACGATGCCGGCGAGGACGCCCACGGCCACGGCGCACGCGAGCTGCATCGCGACCGTGTCGGGGCTCACCTTGAAGACCGGGAACATGGAGCCCAGCAGCGCCTTGAAGCCGGCGGCCACCGGGAAGGTGAGCAGGATTCCGAGCAGCCCGCCCAGCAGCGTGATGAGGATCGATTCGCCCACAATCAGCGCGCCCACGAAGCCGGGGCTGAAGCCCAGCGCCTTGAAGGTCGCGTACTCCGCCAACCGCTCGCGTGCCGTCATGGCCATGGTGTTGGCGACCACGGCGAAGATGATGACGATCACGACGAAGGAGACGACGCGGATCGTGACCACGATGGTCTCCATCTGCGCCACGAAGCCGAGAGAGAAAGCCTTCTCGGTCTCGGTGAGCGTCTCCGCGGTCGAGTTGTGGAACTCCTTGTCGATCGCCTGGCTGATCTCGGCGGCGCGCGAGCCGTCGGCGATCTGCACTACGAAGACACCGGCGAACTCCGAGCGCCGGGGGAAGCGCTTCTTCAGCTGCTCGTTCAAATAGTCCCAGTGGAAGTACAGCTGGCGCGTGATGGTGGTGTCGTCACCGGGCTCGTAGATGCCGCGCACAATGAAGTCCCAGTTGCCGGGGTAGATCGTGCCCTTGATGGTGATCGTGTCGCCGACCTTGAAGCCGTGCTGGTCGGCGAGCATGCGGCCCACCATGGCGCCGCGCCGGTCGGCCTTGAACGCCGCAAGCTCCGCCGGGTCGGTCTTGAACTCGGGGTACAGGTCGAAGAAGTTCTCGTGGTTCACCGCGAACTGCGCGAAGAAATTCCCGAACGACTGGTCCTTGTAGATGCCGCCGCTCCAGTTGGAGATCGCGACCCCGGTGACGCCGTCGATGGCGCGCACCCGCTCCTTGTAATAGGCCGGCAGCGGGAAGACGAGCGAGATGGCGTTGCGTGTGATCAACCGCGTGGCCGAGGCCATGTCGGCGCCCGCGTACCAGGCCTGCACCACCGTCTGCAGCAGCCCGAACGCGAGGATGGCCACCACCAGCCCGACGATCGTGAGCGTGCTCCGCAGCTTGTGGCGGAAGATGTTCTTGAAGATGAGTTTGAGGTAGTACATGGGGCATTCCCGCTCGTGTCATTCCCGCGGAGGCGGGAATCCAGCCTGGACCCCCGCCTGCGCGGGGGTGACCAATTCGCCTTTCTCCAGGTGCGTCACATGCTTCGCGCTCTCCACCGCGTGCGGGTCGTGAGTCACCATCACGATGGTCTTTCCCATTTCCGAATTCAACCGCCGCATCAGCCCCAGGATCTCCTCGGCGCTCTTGCGGTCGAGGTCGCCCGTGGGCTCGTCGGCGACGATGATGGTGGGATCGGTGATGAAGGCGCGCGCGATGGCCACGCGCTGCTGCTGGCCGCCCGACATCTGCGCCGGTCGGTGATTGCGACGCTCCGTCAGCCCGACCCGCTCGAGCAGCTCCTCCAAGAAGGCGGTGTCGGGCTCCCGGCCGGCGATCTTCAGGGGGAGCAG
>JBKJYC010000315.1:0-3179 GCA_046715885.1 Usitatibacter sp. | reverse complement strand
TTTTTGTCGGGCGTCGCGCCTCGTGCCTCGTGCCTTTTGAGCTGGGACGGAAATGCCGAACTAGCGTGACTACTACGAAGTGCTGGGCGTGATCAAGGACGCCTCCGACGAGGAGATCAAGAAGGCGTACCGCAGGCTCGCCATGAAGCACCATCCCGACCGCAATCCGGACAGCAAGGATGCGGAGGAGAAGTTCAAGGAAGCGAAGGAAGCGTACGAGATGCTCTCGGACGCCGAGAAGCGCCGCGCGTACGACGCCTACGGGCACGCGGGCGTGAACCCGCAGATGGGCATGGGCGGCGAAGGCGGCCCCGGCTTCGGCGGCGGCTTCGCGGAAGCCTTCGGCGACATCTTCGGCGACATCTTCGGGGGCGGCGGTGCGCGTTCCCGCTCCAACGTCTATCGCGGCGCGGACCTGCGCTACAACCTCGAGATCACGCTCGAGCAGGCGGCGCGCGGCACGGAAACCAAGATCCGCATTCCCGCCATGGAGGAGTGCGAGCCCTGCAAGGGCAGCGGCGCGAAGCCGGGCACGCAGCCCAGGACCTGCTCGACCTGCAACGGATCGGGCTCGGTGCGCCTCTCCCAGGGCTTCTTCTCGATCCAGCAGACCTGCCCGACCTGCCACGGGACCGGCAAGCAGATCTCCGATCCGTGCGCCACCTGCCGCGGCGCGGGGCGCGTGAAGAAGCACAAGACCCTGCAGGTGAAGATCCCCTCGGGCATCGACGAGGGCGATCGCATCCGCCTGGCGGGAGAAGGCGAGGCCGGCGTGAACGGCGGCCCGCCGGGCGACCTCTACGTCGTCCTCCACTTGAAGGAGCACTCGGTCTTCCAGCGCGAAGGCGACGACCTTCATTGCGAGATGCCGATCAGCTTCGCCCAGGCGGCCCTGGGCGGGGACATCGAGATCCCGACGCTGGACGGCCACGCCAAGATCAAGATCCCGCCCGAGACCCAGACCGGACAGGTGTTCCGGCTGCGCGGCAAGGGCATCAAGGGGGTACGGTCGAGCTACCCCGGCGACCTGCTCTGCCAGGTGGCGGTCGAGACGCCGGTGAAGTTGACCGACCGCCAGAAGGAGCTCCTCCGGGAGCTGGAAGAGATCAACAAACGCGACGGCGACCGCCACAGCCCGCGCGCCAAGTCGTTCATGGCGAAGGTGCGGGAGTTCTTCGCGGGGTGACAGTTATAATCGCCCGAGTGTCCCGCCTCCGAGCAGGGGCCGCGTATGATAAGTCCGCCTTATAGAACGACGTTCTTGCCTCGGAGGAGGAAGCCATGTCCCGCGCATATTTCGCAGCCGTGGCCCTGTTCGCCGCGACCCTCGCCGGCGCCCAGGGCGTCACCGATACGACGATCACCTTGGGGCAAGGAGCGGCGCTGAGCGGCCCGGCCCAGGAGCTCGGTATCCAGATGCGCGATGGGGCGCTCGCGTATTTCAACCACGTGAACAAGAACGGCGGCGTCAACGGTCGAAAGATCGTCCTGAAGTCCGTGGATGACGGCTACGAGCCTGCCGGCGCCGTCGCGGCAACGAAGAAGCTGATCGAGGAGGAGAAGGTGTTCGCCCTCTTCGGGTACGTCGGCACGCCGACGTTCAACGCGGCCGCGCCCATCCTCACCGAAGCGAAGGTGCCGCTGGTCGCCGCCTTCACGGGCGCGGAATCGCTGCGCGAGCCGCTCAATCGCTATGTCTTCAACGTGCGTGCGAGCTATTACGACGAGACGGAGCAAATCGTCCGGCACCTCACCGCGATGAGCGTCAACAGGATCGCGGTCTTGTACCAGAACGACGCGTACGGCAAGGCGGGCCTCGAGGGCGTCACGCGCGCGCTCAAGCGCCGCAACATGGAGATGGCGGGCTCCACGACGGTGGAGCGCAATACCGTGGATGTGGCGAAGGCCGTCGAAGACATGCGCAAGACGCAGCCCCAGGCCATCGTCATGGTGAGCGCCTACAAGTCGTGCGCGGCCTTCATCAAGGAAATGAAGCGCGCGGGCATGAGCCCGTCATTCTGGAATGTCTCGTTCGTGGGCAGCAAGGCGCTCGCCACCGAGCTCGACAAGGAAGGACGCGGCGTGCAGATCTCCCAGGTGGTGCCGTTCCCGTGGGACAACTCGATTCCAGTGGTGAAGGAGTACCGCGCCGCCATCGCCGCGGAGGGCAAGGAGCCCAATTTCTCCAGCCTCGAGGGCTTCATCTCGGCCAAGGTCATGGTCGAGGGACTGCGCCGCGCCGGGAAGACCCCGACGCGAGAAGGACTGATCAAGGGCCTCGAGAGCATGGGTGCCTACGACGCGGGCGGCTTCAAGATTTCGTACAGTCCCACGGACCACCGCGGCTCGCGATTCGTCGACCTCACCATCATCTCCCGCGACGGAAAATTCGTTCGCTGAGCGGCGCACCGCCCGCCCGAAAAAAACCCGGCTAGCGCCTTCGCCACTCGGTGACCCCACCGGGCTTGTCCTCGAGGACGATCCCCGCGGCCTCCAGCTCCTTGCGGATCACATCCGCACGCCGGTAATCCTTCGCATCCTTCGCGGCCTTGCGCTCGGCGATCCTGGCTTCCACGTCCAGCGTGCCGACCGCGCCCTTGAGGAAGGTCTCCGGGTCGGCCTGCAGGAACCCGACGGTGGCGCCGAGCGCCTTCAGCAGCGACGCCAGCTCGCGCGACCTGGTCCGATTGATCTCGCCGCGCAGCTCGTGGAGCACCGCGAAGGCGATCGGCGTGTCGAAGTCGTCGTTCATCGCATCGCGGAAGCGTTTCGCGTAGTCGATGGCCCAGTCGATGGGCGCCGCGGGGCCCGGCGGCACTTCGCGCAGCGCCGTGTAGAACCCGCGCAGCGTGTTGCCGGCATCGGCGAGCGTTTCCCAGTTGAAATTGATCTCGCTGCGGTAATGGCCCCGCAACAGGAAGAAGCGGACCGATTCCCCGCCCTGCACCGGATCGAGCTTGCCCAGCACTTCGCGCAGCGTGAAGTAGTTGCCGAGCGACTTCGACATCTTCTCGCTGTCCATGTTGAGAAAGGCGCCGTGCATCCAGCATGTCGTGAACGGTACGTGGCCCGCGCCCTCGCTCTGGGCGATCTCGTTCTCGTGATGGGGAAACTGCAGGTCGACGGCGCCGCCGTGCAGGTCCACCGGCGTGCCCAGCTCGCCGGCCGACATGGCCGAG
>JBKJYC010000314.1:0-4266 GCA_046715885.1 Usitatibacter sp. | reverse complement strand
CCTGCCCGGGCATGATGAAGGTGCGGCCGATGTAGCGGTTCTTGATGAAGCCCTCGCGATAGGGCTTCTTCAGCTTCGCCGCGACCTCGAGGGCGCTGGGCCGGCTGGAGTCCGGGATCGGGATCACCACGTCGATCGCGTCGCGCAGGCCCATCGCGCGAATCTTCTCGGCCAGGCTCTTGCCCATGTTGCGCCGGCACTCGTAGACCGAGATGCCGTCGATCACCGAGTCGGGGCGCGCGAGGTACACGAACTCGAAGATGCACGGGTTCAGGCGCGCGTTCTCCGCGCACTGCCGGCTGTGGAAGTTGCCGCTCTCGTCGATGAGGATCGCTTCTCCGGGCGCCACGTCGCGCATCACCTTGAAGCCCATGGTGTCCAGCGCCACGCTCTCGGAGGCCACCATGAACTCCACGCCTTTCTCCGTATCGGCGCGGCCGATGATGGCCGGGCGGATTCCGAAGGGGTCGCGGAAGGCGAGCAGGCCATAGCCGGCGATCATCGCGACCACGGCGTAGGCGCCCTTCACGCGCCGGTGCACGCCCTCCACCGCCTTGAAGATCATGTCGGGCGACAGCCGCGGGCTTCCCTGCGAAGCGTCGTGGACCTCGTGCGCGAGCACGTTCAGCAGCACCTCCGAATCGGAGTTGGTGTTGACGTGGCGGCGGTCCTCGGCGAAGAGCTCGCGTCGCAGCTGGTCGGAGTTCACCAGGTTGCCGTTGTGGCCCAGCGTGACGCCGAACGGCGAATTCACGTAGAACGGCTGCGACTCGGCGATCGACGAGGCGCTGCCCGCGGTCGGGTAGCGGCAGTGGCCGATGCCCATGTGCCCCACGAGGTTGCGCATGTCGCGCGTGCGGAACACGTCGCGCACCAGGCCGCCGCCCTTGTGCATGTGGAAGCTGTGGCCCTCGGCCGTGACCAACCCCGCGGCGTCCTGCCCGCGATGCTGCAGCACCGTCAGCCCGTCGTAGAGGATCTGGTTGGCGGGGCTGCGTGCGACGACTCCGATGATGGCGCACATGGCTTCAGAGTGTATCCGTGATCACCCTCTCCCTTGGGAGAGGGCTGGGGAGAGGGTAGGACATTGGGGCGAAACCGCTTGTTTCCATGGCTGTCATGGCAGCGCGACGACTTTGCCGTCGAGGCCGGCCGCCCCCACCGAGGCGCTGGCGTTCTCGGCCTCCTCGCGCGTCTTGTACGGCCCGGCGCGCAGGCGCGTGAGGCCACTGGGGAGGCGTTCGATGAAATGCGTGATCCGCGCGGCGCTGAGCTTCTCGCGAGCCAGCCGCAGCTTCTCCTCGTCGCCGAAGGCGCCCACCTGGATCGCGAAGCCGTCGAGCTTGGGCACGGCCGGCGTTTTCTCGGGCGCCTTCGCCGGCTCGGTCACTGTCGCGGTCTTGGCCGCCGTCGCGGTCTCGGCCTTGGCCGCATCGGGCACCTTGGGCGCTGTCGTGGATTTGGTGGCGTCGGCGAGGACGGGCGCGGGCTGGATCGCCGCGGGCTCGGGGGCTTTCGCGGGTGCCGCCGGCGTGGGCAGTGGCGGCGCGCCCTCCTTCGACGGGATCGCGACCACCGGTTCCTTCGCGTCCTGCCGCGGCTCGGGATCGAGGAGCATCGGCACGAACACCACCAGCAGCAGGACGATCGTGACCGCGCCGATCAGGCGCTGGCGGCCCTTTCGGCGGATCTCGCTGGTCTGGGCATTGGGAGTCGCCATTAGCGCAGGGTCCGGAGCGCTTCGGCCACGGCGGGAAAGGTTCCAAAGACGAGAATTCTATCATTCGGCCCCGCCTCGCGACGCGCCGCCTCGAGCGCCGCGGGGATTGTCGCGAAAGCGCGTGTCGCGTCTGCGAGCCCGCGCCGGGTGAGCTCCTCCACCAGCCGGGCCGCGCTCGCCGCGCGCTCCGTGGCCACGGTCGAGACGTGCCACTGGTCGATGCGCCCCTTCAACGCGTCGATCACGCCGCCGATGTCCTTGTCGCCCAGCATCGCGAACACCGCGATCGTCTTGCCGTAGAAGCCCATGGCCAGCAGTCCGTCGGCGAGCGCGCGCGCCGCGTGCGGGTTGTGCGCCACGTCGAGCACGATCGTGGGCTGTCCCGGCAGCACCTGGAGGCGCCCCGGCAAGCGCACCATCGTCAGTCCGCGCTTCACCTCGCCCAGGGAGATGGGCAGCCGCCCGGCAACCTCGTCCAGCGCGGCGAGCGCGGATGAGGCGTTCTTCAGCTGCCAGGCCCCGCGCAGCGCGGGAATCGGCAGCGCGCGCTTCGGGCCGCGCTGTCCGGTGAAATCCCATTGGCGATCGCGCCCCTCGAAGCCGAAGTCGCGCCCGAGCACCTGGAGCTTCGCGCCGATCGCCTGCGCATGCTCCACCAATGACGCGGGCGGATCGCGATCGCCGAAGATCGCGGGACGCCCGGGGCGAAAGATGCCCGCCTTCTCGAAACCGATCTTCTCGCGCGTGTCGCCGAGGTAGGCCTGGTGGTCCAGGTCCACGCTGGTCACCACGGCCACGTCCGCGTCGACGATGTTCACCGCGTCGAGGCGGCCGCCGAGCCCCACCTCGAGCACCGTGCAATCCACGTTCCCGTCGGCGAAGATCGCGAGCGCTCCCAGGGTACCGAACTCGAAGTAGGTGAGCGGGGTTGCGCCTCGCGCGGCCTCCACGCGCTCGAAGGACGCGGCGAGCAATGCGTCGCCGGCCTCCTCGCCCTGCAGGCGCACGCGCTCGTTGTAGCGCAGCAGGTGCGGCGAGGCGTAGCAGCCGACGCGATATCCGGACTCGATCAGGATCCGCTCCAGGAACGCGCACGTCGAACCCTTGCCGTTGGTCCCACCCACGGTGATCGCGAGCTTCGGCGCCGGGAGCTCCATGCGCCCGGCGACCTCGCGCACGCGCTCCAGGCCGAGCGCCATGGCCGCCGGATGCTGCGCGGAGATGTGCTCGAGCCAGCCCTCGAGGGAGCGGATCTACGCCTCGGGCGCGGGATCGCGCTTGAGGAGCGTCACCAGGCGCGCCACCTTCTCGCGCATCTGGCGGCGGTCGACGATCATGTCGATAGCGCCCTTCTCGAGCAGGAACTCGGAACGCTGGAAGCCCTCGGGGAGCGTCTCGCGCACCGTCTGCTCGATCACGCGCGGACCCGCGAAGCCGATCAGCGCGCCGGGCTCGGCGATGACCACGTCGCCGATGAACGCGAAGCTGGCCGACACGCCGCCCATGGTCGGATCGGTGAGCACGGAGATGAACGGCTGATTCGCGGCGGTGAGCTGGTGCAGCGCCGCGGTGGTCTTGGCCATCTGCATGAGCGAGAGCAGGCCCTCCTGCATGCGTGCCCCGCCGGTGGCCGTGAAGCACACGAACGCGAGCTGCTCGTCGCAGCAGGCCTGCACCGCGCGCACGAAGCGCTCGCCCACGACCGAGCCCATGGAGCCGCCCAGGAAGCCGAACTCGAAGGCCACGGCGAGCAGCGGCACGTTCCTGACGGATCCCTGCATCACGACCAGCGCGTCGGTCTCGCCGGTCTCCTTCTCGGCCTCGTCGAGCCGCTCGACGTACTTGCGGCTGTCCTTGAACTTGAGCGGATCCAGGGGCACGACCTCGGAGGCGAGCTCCGCGCGGCTCTCGGGGTCGAGGAAGAGATCGAGGCGCTGGCGCGCCCCGAGGCGGTTGTGGAAGCCGCACTTCGGGCAGACGTGCAGGTTGTTCTCGAGGTCGGTGAAGTAGAGCACCGCCTCGCACGAGGGGCACTTGCTCCACAGTCCCTCGGGAACGGTCTTCTTGTCCTGCGGACCGGCGCGCTTGATCTTGGGCGGGAGGAGCTTGCGGAACCAGCTCATGCGGCGGCCATCGCTTTCGCGTCGATGGCGGTGCGGAACTCGCGCACGAGCTTCTCGACCCGCGCGCCGATCTCGCCCGCGGGCGCCTCGGCGATCTCCTGCACGATGCGGCTGCCGATGACCACGGCGTCCGCGCAGGCCGCGACGCGCTGCGCGGTGGCCGCATCGCGGATGCCGAATCCCACGCCCACCGGGATCGGCGTGCGGGCGCGGATTCGGGCGCTCATGGCCTCCACGTCCCGGGTGTCGATGTGCGCCGCGCCCGTCACGCCTTTCAGCGAGACGTAGTAGATGTATCCCCGCGCCACGCGCGCCACGCGGGCGATGCTGGCATCGCTGGAGGTGGGCGAGAGCAGGAAGATGGGGTCGATGCCCGAGCCTTCGAGCGCGGCCAGCCACGGGCCGCTCTCCTCGGGGGGATAG
>JBKJYC010000313.1:0-2635 GCA_046715885.1 Usitatibacter sp. | reverse complement strand
TGCTGCACGGCGATGTGGAAGAGCATGAACGCGGTGCCCAGCCCGGCGGCGGCGACGAAGAGCGCCGGCAACCCCGGGGAGACCGCCGGCACCAGCGTCGAGACGACGACGCCCGCGATGGACGTGACGAGCGGCAGGCGAAGCCCGATACGGTCCACCAGCCGACCGCCCCAGACGCCCAGCACCATCGGCAGCGCGGCGAAGAGCGACATCATCACGCCCACCACCAGCGGGGAAGCGCCGAGCGACAGCGCGTTCAGCGAGATCGTGAGGCGCGTGCCATTGAACGCCGAGTGCGCGAGGATGGTGATGACGCAGATCAGCGCGAGCGGGAGCGCCGCGCGCGTGGGAGCGCCGGGTGGCGGGGCCGGCGCGCCCTCGCTCAGGACTTGCTACTCTCCAGCGCGGCGATGCGTTCGGCGATCGGCGGGTGGCTCGAGAACAGGCCCAGGAACTTGCTGCGGCCCTCGGCGATGCCCGAGGCCTGGAACGACTGCGGCAGCGCGCCCGGCTCGAGCCCCCCCAGGCGGCGCAGAGCGCCGATCATCGGGCGGGGAGAGCCCATGAGGCTCGCGGATCCGGCGTCGGCGCGGAACTCGCGTCGGCGCGAGAACCACGCGACGATGATCGAGGCGAGGATGGCGAACACGATCTCGCACACGACCACGGTGATGTAGTAGCCCGGGCCGATGCCGCGCTCGGTCTTGAAGATCGCGCGGTCGACGACGTAGCCCACCACGCGCGCGAGGAACACGACGAACGTGTTCACCACGCCCTGGATCAACGTGAGCGTCACCATGTCGCCGTTGGCGACGTGCGCCATCTCGTGGCCGAGCACCGCCTCGACCTCCTCGCGCGACATCGACTGCAGCAGGCCCGTGGAGACCGCCACGAGCGCCGAGTTCTTGAAGGACCCGGTCGCGAACGAGTTGGGCTCGCCCTCCTACACGGCGACCTCCGGCATGCCGACGCCGGCCTTCTCGGCGAAGCGGCGCACCGTGGCGACCAGCCACTGCTCGTCGGCGGTCTGGGGCGTCTCGATCACGTGCGCCCCGGTCGACCACTTGGCGATGGTCTTGGACATCAGCAGCGATATGATCGCGCCGCCGAAGCCGACCACGGCCGAGAACACCACCAGCATGCCGACGTTGAGCCCCTCGGCGGCGAGGAAGCGGTTGACCCCCAGCAGCGAGAGCACGACCGACAGCACCAGCATCACCGCGATGTTGGTGAGGAGGAAAAGGAAGATGCGCTTCATGGGTTCGACTCCTGGAACGGGCCTGGATTGTATATTCCGTCGGCGCGGCGCGGATTCAAGGCCACGGCCCCTAGAAGGGGATGTCGTCTTCGAAATCCTCGAACTTGCCTCCCGCGGGCTTGGCCGCCGGCTTGGTCGCCGGGCGCGCACTGCCGCCCTCGCGTTCCCCGCCCTCGCGCTCCGCGCCACCGCCGCCGCCCCCGCCGCCGCCCCCGCCCATGCCCTGGCGGGAGCCCAGCATCTGCATGACGTTCGCCACGATCTCCGTGGTGTACTTGTCCTGACCCTCCTTGTCCTGCCACTTGCGCGTCTGCAGGTGCCCCTCGACGTAGACCTGGCTGCCCTTCTTGAGGTATTCGCCGGCGATCTCGGCGAGCTTGCCGAAGAAGGCGACGCGATGCCACTCCGTCTTCTCCTGCATCTCGCCGGTCTTGTCCTTCCACTTTTCCGTGGTGGCCACGGAAATGTTGGTGATCGCGCCCCCTTCGGGCATGTAGCGCGTCTCGGGATCGCGCCCGAGGTTGCCGATGATGATGACCTTGTTCACCGATGCCATGTTGTTTCTTTCCTTTCCTAGGTGCGGGTTGCGGGCGAGGCCGCGGGCGGGAACTCCCCCATGCTCCAGGCCGCGGCGAGCCAGGCCGCGACGACGGCCAGGCACGCGAGCAGCACTACGGTGAAGCCGGCGTGCTGCGCCAGGGCGCCGCCCGCCGCGCCGCCGACGAACGTGCCGAGGAACTGTACGCTGGAATACAGGCCCGTTGCAGCGCCCCGAACCGCGCTCGGGGCGGCCCGCGACACGAGAGCGGGAAGCTTGGCTTCAAGAACGTTGAAGCCGGCAAAAAAGATGACGAGCGCGGTGACAATGCCGGCGATGCTTTCCAGGCACAGCGCGAGCGTGGCGATCCCCACGCCGACCGCCGCGATGGCGACCAGGAACACCGGACGCTCGCGCTCGGCCGCGGGGCCGAGGATCGCGGGCAGCATCAGCAGCGCGCCCGCGGCGAGGCTGCCCAGGTACACGTACCAGTGCTCCGCCGCCGGCAGTCCCGCGCGCACGAGCGCCACCGGCGCGACCACGAAAAGCGCCATGAGCACCGCGTGCAGCGCGAAGATCCCGGCGTTCAGGCGCAGGAGCTCGCGGTCGCGCAGCACCGCCGACAGGGGTACGCGTTGCCCGCGCGCGGCCGCCGGCGCGTCGGGCACGAGCAGGCGGACTACCGCCATCGCGGCGATCGCGAGCGCGGCGGTGAGCGCGAAGATCCCCGGCAGCCCGATCCACGCCAGGAGAAACGGGGCCGCGATGAAGGAAAGGGCGAACGCGCCGCCGATGGTCGAGCCGATCAGCGCCATCGCCTTGGTGCGCTGGCTCTCGCG
>JBKJYC010000312.1:0-6450 GCA_046715885.1 Usitatibacter sp. | reverse complement strand
GGAGGAGAAGTTCGACGGCTCGGTGCTGGTCGTGGAGCCGAGCGGCGAGATCACGGACGGGATGCGCCAGCTCTTCGCCGGCACTGCTGCGGTGAACAACGTGGAATCTCCCCTCGACGCGGTGAAGGTGCTCGAGACCCAGGAGGTCGCGGTGATCGTCGCGGACCTCGCCTCCAGCCGCGAGGGCCTGGCCACGCTCTTCAAGCTGCTGAAGGGCGGACGCCCCGAGATCCTCTCCATCCTCGTGAGCGACGCGCCCGATTCGGAGCTGGCGATCGAGCTCATCAACCAGGCGCAGGTCTACCGACTCCTGCAGAAGCCGGTGAACCCGCGCCAGCTGCGCGTGCACGTGGACGCGGCGCTGCGCCGCTACGCCATCTACAAGAAGAACCCCACCCTCGCGCGCCAGCATCGCGTGAACGAGAGCGTCCAGGTCCAGACCTCGCTCTGGGGCGCCAAGCTCATCGAGCGCATCCGCTCGCTGCCGGAGCGGTTGCGCCAATAGGTCGAGTTGACAAGCCCGGCGGTCGAGGAAGGTCCAGCCTCGACGAGCACCGCGGCAACGCCCAGCACGAACACCAGCAGCACCACGAAGAAAATGACGATGCGAGCGCGGAGGCTGCGGACGGCCATCAGTACTTCAGCCGGTCGAGAGGGGGCTCGTAGCGGGGCTTGCGCGGGGCCAGGTCCAGCACGTCGGCGCGGTGCTGCGCGAAGGCCTGCGGCATGGCGTCGCGGTTCGGAAACGTGACCGCCGGCCGGTTTGGATCACGCTAACATAGGGCACGAACTCCCGGTCGGCCCAATGGGCGCACCTATTCTAGAGCTTCTGTTCGCGTTCGCAGCCGCCGGAACCTCCGCCGTGCCGCAACCTCGAATCACCAAGACCTGGCTCACCGGCACCTGCCCATACTGATGACTACACTCTCCAGCACCGACCTCGACGATCTGAAGCGCGCCAAGCTGATGCTGGAGAATCCCGGCCTCGCCTCCAAGCTTTCCTCGATGCTGGGCGCGCCGGTGGAGAAGGGGCTGAAGATGCTCCCCGCCTCCGTGCAGAAAGGCATCAACAAGGTCACCGAGGCGGCCCTCACGAAGGCGCTCGATGCCGCCGTGCGCACGCTCGGCGCGGCGCCGGGCAAGGATTCGCGCAACCGCCTGCACCAGGTGATGGCCGCCGCGGCGGGCGCGGCGGGCGGGGCGTTCGGGATCAGCGCGCTCGCAATCGAGCTGCCGATCTCGACCACGGTGATCCTGCGCTCCATCGCCGCCATCGCCGCTTCCGAGGGCGAGAACCCGAAACACATCGACACCAAGTTGGAGTGCCTCACCGTGTTCGCCCTCGGCAGCTCTAAGACCGCGCGCGACAACGCCGCGGAGTCGGCCTATTTCGCCACGCGCACGGCGCTGGCCAAGGCGGTCTCGGAGGCTTCGGCCTACCTCGCCAGGAAGGGCCTCACGAAGGCCGGCGCGCCCGCCCTGGTGCGCCTGGTGGCGCTGATCGGCTCGCGCTTCGGCATCGTCGTCTCGCAGAAGGCGGCGGCCCAGATGGTGCCGATCCTGGGTGCCGCGGGCGGCGCCACCATCAACGCGCTCTTCATCGAGCACTATCAACAGATGGCCACGGGGCACTTCATCGTGCGGCGCCTGGAGAAGATCCACGGCGCCGAGCCCGTAAGGCTCGCGTACGAGAAGCTCTAGGGACAACGAAAAACGGAGGGGAAGCATGGCGGCTTACGTTCTTGCCGAAGTCGAGATCACCAATCCCGAGGGCTACAAGGCCTACACCGCGGTGGTGCCCGCGACGATTACGCAGTACGGCGGGAAGTTCCTGGTCCGCGGCGACGCGGCCCCGGCGCTCGAAGGGGACTGGCCGCAGCGCCGGCGCGTGATCATCGAGTTCCCGTCGAAGGAACAGGCGCTCAAATGGTGGAACTCGCCCGAGTACGAAAAGCCGATGGCGCTGCGGCGCGCCAACTCCAACGGCCGGTTGCTCCTGCTGGAAGGCGCTTGATGACCGGAGGATCGCGATGAACGCCCCGCTTCGCCTCGACCACGTCGCATTCCCGATGTATGACGTCGCCGCCACGCGGCGCTTCTACGGGGAGACGCTCGGCCTGCCGCTCGCCGCCGCGCATTCCGGCGACAACTGGGAAGGCAAGGCATGGCTGATGATGATCTTCGCCGACGGCGACGGCCGGCAGATCGCGCTCTGCGCCTTTCGCGGCCTGCGCAGGCGCCGCGAGGGCATCCCCCAGGACGCGCGCCACTACGCCCTCGCCGCCGCCACCCCGACCCACCTCAACGGCTGGCGCAAGAGGCTTCGCGAAGCGGGCGTTGCCTTCCGCGAGGAGGACCACGGCACGCAGCGCTCCCTTTACTTCGACGATCCCAACGGCAACATCCTCGAGATCACCTGTCCGCCGACCCCACGCGTGGTGCGCAGGAACGTGCGCGCCGCGACCGTCATCGAGCGCTGGCTCAAGAACGGCAACTAGACCCAGTCGCGGCCGACGAGGAAGTCGGTGTAGAGGCGCGCCTCGGGCGAGCCCGGCTCGGGTTTCCAGTCGTACCGCCAGGCCACCAGCGGCGGCATCGACATGAGGATCGACTCGGTGCGCCCCCCCGACTGCAGGCCGAAGAGCGTGCCGCGGTCCCAGACCAGGTTGAACTCCACGTAACGACCGCGGCGGTAGGCCTGGAAGCCGCGCTGGCGCTCGCCGTAGGGCGTGTCGCGGCGCCGGCGCAGGATCGGCAGGTACGCGGGAATGAAGGCGTCGCCCACCGCGCGCATGACGGCGAAGCCGTGGCCGAATCCCCCGAGCGTGAAATCGTCGAAGAACGTGCCGCCGATGCCGCGCGGCTCGCGGCGATGCTTGAGGAAGAAGTACGCGTCGCACGCCTTCTTGAAGCGCGGGTAGAGCGCCGGATCGCACGCATTCAGCGCATCGCGGTTGGCCGCATGGAAATGCACGCAGTCCTCCTCGAAGCCGTAGCAGGGCGTGAGGTCCATGCCACCGCCGAACCACCACACGTCTCCCGCGACGAAAAACCGCACGTTCATGTGCACGGTCGGAACGTACGGGTTGCGCGGATGGAAGACGAGCGACACGCCGAGCGCTTCCCAGGCACGCCCCGCGATCTC
This sequence comes from Usitatibacter sp., assembly GCA_046715885.1. GTDB lineage: Bacteria > Pseudomonadota > Gammaproteobacteria > Burkholderiales > Usitatibacteraceae > Usitatibacter. The sequence goes on along the minus strand of JBKJYC010000312.1, from coordinate 3,305 downwards.
CGGGCGATGCACGGACGCCGAGGGCGGAAGGCTCGCGCCCTTCACGTGGGAGAAGCCCACGCCCGCGCGCTCGAGGAGCTCGCCACCCTCGAGCATGCGCGTGATGCCGCCGCCGCCCTCGGGCCGTTGCCACTCGTCGCGCAGGAAGGGCCGGCCCTCGAGCGTGCCCATCTCCGCGGCGATCGCGTCCTGCAACCCCAGGAGATATTGGCGAACCGCGGCGACGTCCATCGATCGGGCCCGGTTCAGCGCCGGGTGAACGCCCGGTGCCCGATGTCCCGGCGCATCTGCTGGCCCGCGAAGCGGATCTTCTCCGCCGCTTCGTAGGCGCGGTCGGCCGCGATCTTCACCTTGTCGCCGAGCGCCGTGACGCACAGCACCCGCCCGCCGCTGGTCACGACCGGGCCTTCCTTCCCGGTGCCGTCCCTGAAAGCGGTCCCCGCATGGAAGACGTGCACGTCATCCGCGTTCCCCGGCAGCCCCGTGATCTCGTCGCCCTTGCGCGGCGACTCGGGATAGCCCGCGGCCGCCATCACCACGCCCAGCGCGGCGCGGCGGTCCCACTCGGCCTCGGCCAGGTCCAGCGTGCCGTCGATGGCGTGGTCCACGATCCTCGCGAAGTCGCTCTTCAGGCGCATGAAGATGGGCTGCGACTCCGGGTCGCCCATGCGGCAGTTGAACTCGACCACGCGCGGCGCGCCGTCCCTGTCGATCATCAGGCCCGCGTAGAGAAACCCGGTGTAGGGGATCCCGTCCGCAGCCATGCCCTTCACCGTGGGCATGACGACCTCGCGCATCACGCGGCTGTGCACTTCGGGCGTGACGACCGGCGCGGGCGAATAGGCGCCCATGCCGCCGGTATTGGGACCGTTGTCGCCGTCGAAGATGCGCTTGTGGTCCTGGCTCGAGGCGAAAGGCAGCACGTTCCGGCCGTCGACCATGACGATGAAGCTCGCCTCCTCGCCGTCCATGAACTCCTCGATCACCACGCGCCGCCCCGCGTCGCCGAGCTTCTTGCCGCCCAGCATCATGTCGATGGCCTGGTGCGCCTCGTCCGCCGTCATCGCGACGACCACGCCCTTGCCGGAGGCGAGGCCGTCTGCCTTGACGACGATCGGCACGCCATTCTCCTCGACGTACCCATGCGCCGCCTTGGCGCCGGTGAACGTCGCGTAGCGCGCGCTGGGAATCCCGTGGCGCTCCATGAAGCGCTTGGCGAAATCCTTGGACGACTCGAGCTGCGCGGCGGCCTGCGTGGGCCCGAAGATCCGCAGGCCCTCCGCCCGGAACGCATCCACCACGCCCGCGGCGAGCGGCGCCTCGGGCCCCACGACGGTGGCGTGGATGTCCTCGCGCGTGGCGAACTTCACCAGCTCGGGAATCGCCGTGACCTCGATGTTGTGGAGCCCATCCTCGCGCGCGGTGCCGGCGTTCCCCGGCGCCACGTAGACGCGCGAGACCTTGGGTGACTTCGCGAGGTGCCAGGCGAGCGCGTGCTCGCGGCCTCCGGACCCGATGACGAGTAGTTTCATGGATTTCTAGTGCCTGAAATGGCGCATGCCCGTGAACACCATCGCGATGCCGTGCTCGTCGGCCGCGGCGATCACTTCCTTGTCGCGAACGCTGCCGCCGGGCTGGATGACCGCTTTCGCGCCCGCGTTGGCGATGACGTCGAGCCCGTCGCGAAACGGGAAAAAAGCGTCCGAAGCCGCCGCCGATCCCTTCAGCGACAGGTTGGCGTTTTTCGCCTTGATGGCGGCGATGCGGGTGGAATCGACGCGGCTCATCTGGCCCGCGCCCACGCCCAGCGTCATGCCGCCGGCGCAGAAGACGATGGCGTTGGACTTGACGAATTTCGCCACGCGGAAGGCGAAGATGAGATCGTTCATCTCCTGCTGCGTGGGGTCCCGCCTGGTGACGATGCGAAGCTCGGCGACGTCGAAGTCGTCCGGGGTCTGCACCAGCAGGCCGCCGCCGATGCGCTTCATGTCGAGCTTGTTCAGGTTCCTGGCCACCTCGATGGTGAGCAGCCGCACGTTCTTCTTCGCGCCGAACGCCGCCAGCGCTTCATCCGAGTAGGCCGGCGCGATCACGACCTCGACAAACTGCCTGGCGATTTCCTCGGCGGTCTTGCCGTCCACCTCGCGGTTGAACGCGATGATCCCGCCGAAGGCCGAGGTGGGATCGGAGAGGAACGCCCGCCGGTAGGCCTCGAGCGGTGTCTGTGCGATGGCGACGCCGCAGGGGTTGGCGTGCTTCACGATCACGCACACGGGAACCTCGAAGCTGCGCGCGCATTCCCAGGCCGCATCGGCATCGGCGATGTTGTTGTACGAGAGCTCCCTGCCCTGCACCTGCCTGAAGGATGCGAGGGCGCCCCGCGGGGGCTCGCTTTCGACGTAGAACGCCGCCTTCTGGTGCGGGTTCTCGCCATAGCGCAGCGTCTGGGCCAGGCGCAGCGACTGGTTGAAGCGCCCCGGAAAGTCGCGTGCCGCGCCGGTCTCGTCACGGGCGGTGAGCCAGTTGGAAATCATGCCGTCGTACTCCGCCGTATGGCTGAACGCCTTGGCCGCGAGCGCATAACGGTCCGCCAGCTCGAGCGCTCCCCGGCTCGCCTTCAGCTTCGCCAGGATGACAGCGTAGTCCGCCGGATCGGTCAGGACGGCGACGAAGGCGTGGTTCTTGGCGGCCGCGCGCACCATGGCCGGGCCGCCGATGTCGATGTTCTCGATCGCGTCGTGCATCGAGACGCCGGGCTTGGCCACCGTCCGCGCGAACGGATAGAGGTTCACCACGACGAGGTCGATCGGCGGGATGCCATGCTGCGCCATCGCCGCGGTGTGCTCCTGCAGGTCACGCCGGGCGAGGATGCCGCCGTGGACCTTGGGATGCAGCGTCTTCACGCGCCCGTCCATCATCTCGGGGAAGCCGGTGTACGCGCCGACCTCGGTTACGACGACGCCGTTCAGCTGCAGGAGCTTGGCCGTGCCGCCGGTGGAGAGGATCTCGACACCGAGGGTCAGCAGGGCGCGGGCGAGCTCGACGATGCCGGACTTGTCGGAAACGCTGAGCAGCGCCCGGCGGATCTTCACGGCCGGCATTATTCGATGCCGTGTTCCTGCAGCTTCTTGCGCAGGGTATTGCGGTTGATGCCGAGGAGCTCCGCGGCCTTGGTCTGGTTGCCCTGCGCGTGGTGCATCACGACCTCCAGCATGGGCTTCTCCACGCAGTGGATCACCATGTCGTCCACGTCGCAGGTCTTCTCGCCGTCCAGGTCCTTGAAGTACTGCTTCACGACCTTGCGC
>JBKJYC010000311.1:0-4327 GCA_046715885.1 Usitatibacter sp. | reverse complement strand
CCTGGTCGCCCGCGATGAGGGGCACCAGGATGGCGGACTTCTCCATCGCGCCCGTGCCCGGGATCGGGAAGCTTCCGTACGCCGCCGCCACCTGCTCCATGTTCTCGTTGATCACGAGCGTTTCGCGCGTCCTGCGCAGGTGGGCCGCGAAGCCCACCTTCAGGAAGGGCGTGGAGTTGATCTGAAGGCGCTTGCCGTTCTCGACCATGTAGGGGACATGGGTAACCCCCGACACCTCGTCGAAGATGCGGATCGACATGTCGCCCTGGTGGAAGATCTCGCGGATCTTGTCGCCCACCGCGTCGTAGATGCCCTGGATGTTGAGCTCGGCCGCCAGCGCCTGCTGCACGCTGTTGATGATGGACAGCTCCGCGGCGCGCTGCTCGCTTTCCTTGTAGAGGCGCTGGGTCTCATCGAAGAGCTGCGCGTTCTCGAGCGCCACGCCCATGCTGTTCACCAGCGTGCCTAGGAGGCGCTGGTGGCCTTCGCCGAACACGTGCTTGCGGTGGCTCTGGACGCTCACGGCGCCGCAGGCCTTGCCTCCGCGGAAGATGGGAACGCCGAGGAAGGACTCGTTCAGGTCGCGCTCGGAGCCCGGGGAGACGACGTGGAACGGACTGTACTTCGCCCCCTCTTCCGCCGAGCCGTAGAGCAGCGGCCGGCCCGACTCGATGATCACGTCCGTCAGGCCCTTGCCGTAGGGACGGCGGCGACTCAGCCCGCCCACGAGCAGGCTCGGGGTGACGTTGCTGTCCACGTAGTAGGGCCAGTAGATCGTGCCGGCCGCGGGCTCGTGCAGCGCGATGTACGTGGTGTCTGCCTGGAAGATCTCGCGGATCTTGTCTCCCACCAGCGCGAAGATGGCTTCGATGTCGAGCTTGGATGCGAGGCCCTCCTGCACGCTGTTGATGATCGCCAGCTCGGCGTTGCGCTGCTCGGTCTCCTTGAGCAGGCGCTGCGTCTCGTCGAAGAGCCGCGCACTCTCGAGAGCGATGCCCATCGATGCGGCGACCGTCGTGAGCAGGCGGACCTCGGCCTCGCCGAATGCGCCTTCGCGCTCGTGGTCCTCGAGGACGAACATGCCCAGGACGCGGTCGCTGCCGACGATGGGCACGCCGCAGAGCGAATGAGCCCAGTCCGTCCCGGGCGCCGGACCCGTGATACCCGCGGCGACCTGCTCGGCGCGAGTGTTCAGTGCCAGGGACACGCGGTGCAGGAGGACCTTCGCGGCCGGATCACTCTCCCCGGCGAAGGCCCTCTCGCGGGGAGGAAGGCGCTTGCCGTGCTCGTAGCTATAGAGGTACCGCAGAACTTTCGCCTCCCGATCAAACCACCCGATACTCACGTTCCCGGTGCGGAACACCTCCCGCAGCTTGTCGCCCACCAGGTTCACGATCGACTGGAAGTCGAGCTCCGCCGCCATGCCTTCCTGGATGCTGTTGATGACGACGAGCTCCGCGGCGCGCTGCTCGAGCTGGGCTTTCGCGACACGCAGGGCTTGGGCCAGGCTCGCGGGGGAAGGCTTCGCTTTGGCCAGAGGCTTGGCTTTCGCGGGGGCCTTCCCCTTGGCGACAGCCTTCGCCCGGGAGACGGCCTTCGCCTGCCCCGCCCCTTTGGCCGTCCGCGCTTTCGCTGGCTTCTTCTTCCGAACCAAATTCATGTTTCCCTCCGTGGTGCTAGACCTTACAATCGCTGCGCATGCCACGCCAGCTTTTCCGACAGGAAGCGATCGACGCCCAACGAGAGAAGTATCTCGGTGAGGCAACCATCGCAAGACCTGTCCCATTCTGGGTCTTTACGGTCCTCGCGGCCGGTTCCGCGCTGCTCCTCATCGCCGTGGCCCTCTGGGGCCAATACCAGCGCCGCGAGCGTGCCGAAGGGTACCTCGCGCTCGACGAGGGCGCCGCGCGCGTGCTCTTCACGGAATCCGGGCGCATTTCCGAGCTGCTGATCAAGGAAGGCGACGAGGTCGAGGCGGGTGCGCCGATCGCCAAGGTCTCCCTCGACCGCTCCACCGGGGGCTCGGGCCCTTCCACGTCGGAGACGGTGGCCCAGGAGATGTCGTCCCGCCGCGCCCTCCTCGAGCGCGAGCAGGCACAGCTGCGCGACCTCGGCACCCAGCAGGTGGAGCAGTCGAAACGGCGCCAGAAGGACCTCGAGAACGAAATCGCCCAGCTCGAACGCGAGATGCGCCTGGTGGAGACGCGCTCCAAGTCGGCCAAGGAGCAGGCCGACAAGTTCAAGGCGCTGGCGGGCGAGAAGTTCGTCTCCGACACCGCGGCCAAGCAGAAGCAGGACGAGGTGACCGACCAGGAGATCAAGCTGCAGGCCCTGCGCCGCCAGCGCTCCCAGGTGCAGCGTGACCTGGGTGCGGCGAAGATGGAGGAGCCCTCGATCGAGCTGCGCACGCGCACGCAGGTGGACCAGGTGTCGCGGCAGATGTCGGAGCTGCAGGAGAGCCTGGCGCAGGTGGAATCGAAGCGCGAGAACGTGATCCGCGCTCCGGTGACCGGGGTCGTGACCAACATCGCCGTGACGCGCGGCCAGTCGGTGGCGGCCGATGCGACGCTGGCCACCGTATTGCCAAAGGGCAGCGGCCTGCACGTGGAGCTCCTCGTCCCCACGCGCGCCATCGGCTTCGTGCAGAAGGGCCAGGAAGTCGTGCTGCGCTACGAGGCCTTTCCGCACGAGCGCTTCGGCCAGTACCGCGGCACCATCAAGGACATCGGCCGCAACGTGTGGTCGTCCGGGGATCGCATCGGCCCGCTTTCGGCCAAGGAGCCCGTGTACCGCGTGGACGTGAAGCTGGACCGCCAGAACGTCTCCGCGCTGGGCCAGGAATTCGCGCTCCGCCCGGGGATGCTCGTCAACGCCGACCTGCTGCTGGAGAAGCGCACCTTGCTGGAGTGGATCTTCGAGCCGGTGCTGCAGCTCAAAGGGCGGCTGTAGTGGGTTTTTTCTCGGAGCTCCTCCGGCCAGGCGTGCCGGTGATCCTGCAAAGCGAGGCACCGGAGTGCGGCATCGCCTGCATTGCCATGATCGCCTCGCATCACGGCCATCTGACCGACCTCTCGGCGATGAGGGTGCGGCTCTCCCCCTCGTTGAAGGGCGTGACCCTGAAGCACATCGCTCAGATCGGCGAGGCGATGGGCATGACCGCCCGCGGCGTGCAAATACCCCTGGAATCGCTGGCGAAGCTGAATCTGCCCGCGATCCTGCACTGGGACATGAATCACTTCGTGGTGCTCACCGACGTCTCGGGCCGCAAGCTCACGGTGCACGATCCGGCGCGGGGCAAGCGCGTCCTCACGATGGACGAGTCTTCCAAGCACTTCACCGGCGTGGCGATGGAGTTCACGCCCACCCAGAGCTTCCAGAAGAAGGACGAGCGGGAGCGCATCCGCTCCTGGCAGCTGCTGGGCGTGGCCTCGGGGCTGAAGGGGACGATCTTCCAGATCCTGCTGCTCTCCTTCGCGCTGGAGGTCTTTGCCATCGCCATGCCCTTCTTCCTGCAGCTGGTGGTGGACCGCGTGGTGGTTGGCCGCGACCGCGACCTGCTCACGGTGCTGGGCCTGGCCTTCATGGTGCTGGTGCTGATCTCTGAGGCGGTGACCGCGGTGCGCGCCTGGGAGGGCGTGAACCTCAGCACCAACATCAACCTGAAGCTGCTCACCACCCTCTTCAGCCACATGCTGCGCCTGCCGCTGGCCTGGTTCGAGAAGAGGAACATCGGCGACATCGTCTCCAAGTTCCGCAGCGTGGATGCGATCCAGCGCACCCTCACGACCACGTTCGTGGAGACGGTGGTGGACGGGTTCATGGTGGTGATGACGCTCGTCGTGATGGGCTGGTACAGCATGACGCTCACTCTCGTCGTGCTGGGTGCCGCGGCCCTGTACGGCGTGGCGCGCTGGATCTTCTACTACCCGCAGCGCTACGCCACCGACGAGCAGCTCGCCCACGAGGCGCGCTCGGGAACGCACTTCATCGAGACCCTGCGCGGGATGATGGCGATCAAGCTGAACCTGCGCGAGAGCGAGCGCCGCTCGGCCTACCAGAACCTGGTGGTGGACCAGACCAACGCCGGCGTGAAGGTGCAAAACGTGGGCATCCTGCAGCGCGCCTCCTTCGGGCTCATCTTCGGCATCGAGAGCGTGATCGTGATCTGGCTGGGCGCCCTTCTGGTGATGGAGGGGAAGTTCACAGTGGGGATGCTCTACGCCTTCATCGGCTTCAAGTTGCTCTTCCTCACCCGCGTGGTGAACCTGATCGACAAGTGGAACGACTTCCGAATGCTCGATCTGCATGCCGAGCGTATCGCGGACAT
>JBKJYC010000310.1:0-3547 GCA_046715885.1 Usitatibacter sp. | reverse complement strand
AGGTGACCGTGACCAGCGCCGGCGGCTTGCGCACTCCCGTGATCCTCAAGGGCGAGAAGCAGGCAATGAAGTTCGAGACGCCCGGCACCTACGACTACATCTGCGGCCTGCATCCGGGGATGAAGGGCAAGATCGAGGTGAAGTGACCGCGCGTCGGCGCTAGAGCGCGTTAGCCCGGTCATCCCCGCGCAAGCGGGGATCCATCTGACAGCTTCTCGAAGTCCTCCACGATCCGCCGCCGCAACGCCGCATCCGGCAGGGGGCCCGACAGGGCCCCCATGTTCTCGCGCAGGTGTTCGCGCCGCGACGTCGCGGGAATCGCGCACGTGACGGCGGGGTGCGACACGATCCATTTCAGGAACACCTCCGCCCAGCTGCGCGCGCCGATCTCGCCAGCCCAGCCCGGCAGCGCCTTGCCTTTCACGCGCTCGAACAGCGCGCCGCCGTCGAACGGCCGGTTGATGATCACGGCCGTGCCGCGCTCCGCGGCCAGCGGCAGCAGGCGCAGTTCCGCCTCGCGGTCCGCGAGGCTGTAGGTCACCTGGAAGAAATCGAGGCGCTCGCGCCGCAGGAGTTCCTCGCCCAGGTCGTGGCGGCGTCCATGCGAGGTCGTGACGCCGACGTAGCGCAGCTTGCCTTCGGACTTCCAGGCCTTCAGCGTCGGCAGGTGCGTCTCCCAATCGAGGAAGTTGTGCACCTGCAGGAGGTCGAACCGCGGCACGGCCCAGAGCCCGCGCGACTTCTCCATCTGGCGGCGCCCCGCCGAGCCGCCGACGGTCCACACCTTGGTCGCTGCGAAGAGCTGCGCGGGCCTGCCGATGCGCCGGAGGGCCGCGCCAATGACCTCCTCGGAGGCGCCGTACATGGGCGAGGAGTCGACGAGCCGGCCGCCCGCGGCGAAGAAGTCCTTCAGGATCTGCGCGCGCACCTCGCGCGCTGCCGCCTCCGGGACGTCGAAGGTGATCCACGTCCCCAGGCCCACGACCGGGAGACGCTCGCCGGTGGAGGCGACCGGCCGCGCGTGCACGGGAACCTGCGCGGCAAGCGGCGTCGCGGCGGCGAGCGCGCCGCCCGCGAGAGCCTTCAGGAGCGCGCGTCGGTCCATGGTCTGGCGCGGAAGTGTGTCACGGAGCCGATGTTAGACTCGCGCGATGGATTTTGTTTCGGCCGCGCACGCGCTCATCCTCGGGCTCGTCGAGGGACTCACCGAGTTCCTTCCCATCTCCTCCACGGGACACCTCATCCTCGTCTCCGACCTGCTCGGAACCAACGACGAGAAGGGCAAGGTGTTCGACATTGTGATCCAGCTGGGGGCGATCCTCGCCATCTGCTGGGAGTATCGCGCGCGCTTCGCGAAGGCCTTCGCCGGCATCGGCTCCGACCCCGTCCAGCAGCGCTTCGCGACCAATCTGTTCGTGGCGTTCCTGCCCGCGGCGATCCTGGGCCTCGCCTTCCAGTCGGCGATCAAGGCCTATTTGTTCAACCCGGTCACGGTGGCCATCGCGCTGATCGTGGGGGCGGTCGTCATCTTCATCGTCGAGGCGTGGTACGAGCGCCACGGCCGGCCGCGCGTCACTTCGGTGGACGCGATGAACTGGAAGGACGCCCTCAAGGTGGGCCTCGCCCAGTGCTTCTCGCTCATTCCCGGCACCTCGCGCTCGGGCGCGACCATCATGGGCGGGATGGTGTTCGGGCTGTCGCGCCAGGCCGCCACCGAGTTCTCGTTCTTCCTGGCGGTGCCGATCATGTTCGCCGCCACGGGCTACCAGGTGGTGAAGTACCGCGGCCTCTTCACCGCGGAGGACCTTGCGCCCTTTGCCATCGGCTTCGTCGTGAGCTTCGTCTCCGCGCTCGTGGCCGTGCGCGCGCTCATCCGCTTCGTGGCGAGCCACGACTTTCGCGGATTCGCGTGGTACCGGATCGCGCTCGGGGTTGTCGTGCTGGCTTACTTCTGGGGAATGAAATAATTGGGGTCAGACTCCAAATTGTTTCAGGCGAAGGCGGCTTCCTCGGTATAGCGCTTGATCAGCGCCAGCAGCTGCTCTTCCTGGTAGGGCTTGCCCATGTACTCGTTCACGCCCAGCTCCAGCGCGTGGTTGCGGTGCTTGTCCGCCGTGCGGGAGGTGATCATGATGATCGCGATGTGCTTGGTCTCCGCGTCCGCGCGCACGTTGCGCGCGAACTCGAAGCCGTCCATGCGCGGCATCTCGACGTCGAGCAGGATGCAGGCGGGCTTGATGTCCTGCAGCTGCTGCAGCGCATCGATGCCGTCCTTGGCGGTCGCGACCTCGTAGCCTTCGCGCGTGAGCATGCGGCTGGTGATCTTGCGCACCGTGAGCGAGTCGTCGACCACCATGACGAGCGCCGCGCCGGAGCGCTCGTCCACCATGAGCGATTCGGGCGTGGCCATCGGGATCGACGCCAGCTGCCCCGTGCTCATCTCGCGATGCACGAGCTGCACCGGGTTCAGGATCAGCACCACCTGCCCGTTGCCGAGCACCGTGGCGCCCGAGATCCCGGCGAGGCGCGAGAGCTGCGGGCCGATGGTCTTCACCACCACCTCGCGGTTGCCGACGATCTCGTCCACGCGGATCGCGGCGCGCTGCAGGCCGCTCTTGAGCAGCATGATCGGGATCTGGCGCGCCGGCGTGGGCGTGTCGAGCTCGCCCAGCAGCGGCAGCAGCGAGCGCAGCGGATAGCGATTGTCCTTCCACGCGACCTCGCCCTTCGCCATGAGCTCGGCGTAGGGCGCGGCCTTGTACTCCTGCACCTGCTCGATCATCACCGAGGGAACGGCGTAGGTCGTGGTGCCCGCGCGCAACATGACCGCCTGCGTCACCGCGAGGGTGAGCGGCAGCGTGATGGTGAACGTAGTACCGCGTCCGGCGGCGCTCGCGATCTCCACGCGCCCCCCGAGCGACGTGATCTCGTTCTTCACCACGTCCATGCCCACGCCGCGGCCGGCGATCTGGCTCACCTCGCTCGCCGTGGAGAAGCCCGGCATGAAGATGAGCTGCGCCAGCTGCGATTCGGGCAGGTCCACGTCGGGGGCGAGCAGGCCCACCTCCACCGCCTTCTCGCGGATGCGCCTGAAGTCCAGGCCGGCGCCGTCGTCGGAAACCGAGAGCACGACCTCGTTGCCGCGCTGCGCCGCATCGATCAGGAGCTCGCCGATCTCGGGCTTGCCGCGCTTCGCGCGCTCCGCCGGCATCTCCAGGCCATGCCCGACGGCATTGCGCAACAGGTGCTCGAAGGGGCCGGTGATCTTCTCCAGCACCGAGCGGTCGAGCTCCACGCGCGAGCCCTTCAGCTCGAGGTTGGCCTTCTTGTTCAGCTCCTTGGCCGTCTGGCGCACCACCCGGTAGAAGCGATCCGAGAGGTTGCCCAATGGCACCAGGCGCACGCCCATCAAGCCCTGCTGGAGCTCGCGGTTCAGGCGCGCCTGCTGGTGGACGGCGAGCTCGGTCTCGTCCAGGTTCTTCTGCAGGGACTGCTGCAGCGTGATCACGTCGCCCAGGCTCTCGGCGAGGAAGCGCGTGAGCTCCTG
>JBKJYC010000309.1:0-5288 GCA_046715885.1 Usitatibacter sp. | reverse complement strand
GTGCCATGGCCGGGGCGAAGATCTTCGAGCGCGGCGGCAATGCGGTGGACGCGGCCGCGGCGATGATCGCGGCCACCGCCACGATGTGGGATGTGCTGCACTGGGGCGGCGAGACCCAGGCGCTCATCTGGAACCCGAACACGCGGAAAGTGATCGGCATCAACGCCCTCGGCGTGGCGCCGACCGGGGCCACGCCGGAGTTCTTCAAGGCGAAGGGGCTGGACTACCCGCCGCCCTATGGGCCGCTTGCGGCGGTGACGCCAGGCACGCCGGGGGGCATCCTCACGATGGTCGCGGAGTACGGGAAGCTTCCGCTCGCCGAGGTGCTGGCACCGGCGATCCGGCTCGCCGACGGCTATCCCATGGAGGCCCAGACCGCCGTCTATATCGGGCGCGAGGTCGAGCGCCTCAAGCAGTGGCCCGATTCACGCCGGGTGATGCTGCCCAATCCGGGCGACAAGGCGCCCGAGGCGGGCCAGATCTTCCGCCAGCCGGAGCTCGCCGCAACACTGCGCAAGCTGGTCGAAGCCGAGAAGCAGGCGAGGGCGCGCGGACTGGATCGCAAAGCGGCCATCTACGCCGCCTACGAACGCTTCTACCGCGGCGACATCGCGAAGGATCTCGTGGCCGGGGTGCGCGCCAACGGCGGGCTCTTCACCGAGGCCGACCTCGCGAACTGGAAGGTGCACATCGAGGAGCCGCTGATGACCACCTACCGGGGCGTCGAGGTCTACAAGCTCGATGTCTGGACTCAGGGCCCGGCCATGCTGCAGGCGTTGAACGTCCTCGAGAACTTCGACCTGAAGTCGATGGGCTACAACAGCACGCGCTACATCCACACGGTCTACCAGGCGCTGAGCCTGGCCTTCGCCGACCGCGACTTCTATTACGGCGATCCCTATTTCGCGCCCGCGGAGCCGACGGCGGGGCTGATGTCGAAGGAGTATGCGAAGGCGCGCGCCGGGCTCGTCAACGCGGAGCGCAACGACCCCGGCGTGGCGCCCGGCGATCCCTATCCCTTCCAGCGCTCGCGCAACCCTTACCTCGACCTGCTGCGCCGCTGGAACGAGCCGCGCAAGAAGCGCGAGAACACCGGCGGCACGCCGGCGGCGTCCTTCGAGAGCGCCTTCTATGCCGGCACCACGTCGGTGATCGCCGCGGACAAGGACGGATGGCTCGTCTCGGTGACCCCGAGCGGCGGATGGGTACCGGCGGTGATCGCGGGCACCACCGGCATCGGGCTCTCGCAGCGCATGCAGAGCTTCGTGCTGGACGCCGGGGAGAATCCGTTCAACGTGGTTGCGCCGGGCAAGCGCCCGCGCGTGACGCTCACCCCGACGCTCGCCGTGCGCGACGGCAAGCCCTGGCTCGCGTTCGCCGTCCAGGGAGGCGATGCGCAGGACCAGGACCTGCTGCAGTTCTTCCTCAACGTGTTCGAGTTCGGAATGACGCCTCAGGAGGCCGCCGAGGCTCCCGGTTTCAACAGCTACCAGATGCGCGAGTCCTTCGAGAACCACCTCTCGCGGCCGGGGGAGATCCGGCTGAACGACTCGACCCCGCCCTGGATCCGCAAGGAGCTGGCCGCGATGGGCTACAGGGCCTCGTTTCGCGACCGAACGTCCGGTCCGGTGAACGCGATCCTGATCGACCGCAAGCACGGCACGTTCTGGGGCGGCTCCAGCAACCACGGCGAGGATCATGGAATCGCGTGGTAGCAGGCTTCCGCGATCGTTCTACGATCGCGACACGGTTGAAGTGGCAAAGGACCTGCTGGGCAAGCACCTCGTGCACTTGGTGGACGGCGTCGAGCGCGTCGGGCGCATCGTGGAGGTCGAGGCCTACCTGGGTGAGCACGACCGGGCCGCGCATTCCTCGAAGGGCCGCACCGAGCGCACCAAGGTGATGTTCGGGCCGCCAGGGTACGCCTACGTCTACCTCATTTACGGCATGCACTCATGCATGAACGTGGTCACCGAGCGCGAGGGCCATGCCTCGGCGATCCTGCTGCGGGCGCTCGAGCCGGTGGCCAACGTCGAGGGCCGCACCCAGGGCCCGGGGCTGCTTTGCAGGGCGATGGCGATCGGCCGCGCGCGCAATGCGCACGACCTCACCGGCGTCGCGCTGTACATCGCAGCGCCCGCGCGGCAGCCCGCGATCACGATCGTGAAGACGCCGCGCATCGGCGTGGACTACGCCGGACATTGGGCGCGGCGCTTGCTGCGTTTCTACATCAAGGGAAATCCTTACGTGTCGCGAATGTAGGAACGTAAATTACAGGTGCATTGTTCCGAGACTTGCCTGCACCGCACTCGCACCCATCTTTCGCGTCGAACCCACCTAACCCGGTAAGACGACGCGTACCCCTCCAGGTCTCGTCCGGGGTTCCTTCAACAGGCGATTCGAATCGGCGCCCGCGTGGCGCCAAGGGACCCTACGCATGCGCAGTTTGAAAACCGAGCGCCTCCTCCTGGAGCCGCTCCGGGAAGCACACGCCGCGGAGATGTTCCGGGTGCTGGTCGACCCGATCATCTATACCTTCCTCAATGAACGTCCGCCTTTCACGGTGGAAGAGTTGCGGGCGCGCTACCGCTTCCTGGAGAAGGGCCGCTCGCCCGACGGACGCAACGACTGGTTCTCCTGGTTGATCCGCGACGCTTCCGGTGACGGCCTGGGATTCGTGCAGGCCGAGGTCTATCCGCGCCACGCGGCGGACCTCTCGGTCGTGCTGGCTCCGCGCGCGTGGCGCAAGGGATACGCGCGGGAAGCGCTGGGCGCCGTCATCCACGACCTGGGCACGCACGGCGAGGTGGTGTCCTTCTATGCGACGGTTTCCCCGCGCAATGAGGCCGCGGTGAACATCCTGGAGGCGCTGCGTTTCCGTCCACAGTCGCGCGGGGAGTTCGACGTGCGCCCCGTGGACGTCGGTGAGCTCATCTACGTGCTCGAAAAAGCATAGGGCCCGGACAGTGCTGCGGCATGCTGTGGCGCGTCACAATCGGCGAAACGGCGCGCGCAGGCGAAGGAACCGTCCTACGAATGCAGCGTCCGTAGCTTCACCGCCGCTTGAACGGGGCGTGGTTCGATCGACACCCTAGGACCATCGCCGCTGCCTCCGTAGGAGAAACCGTACGTGTTGGAGCTCAACGATCTACCGCATGTCGCCCGGATCACTTTCCAGATGGTCCTGGCGGCGCTGTTGGGCGGTGTGATCGGTTTCGAGCGCGAGCAGAAGGGCAAGGCGGCCGGCCTGCGCACGCACATGCCGGTCTGGGCCTCGAGGTGCTCGGCATCGTTTGCACGGTGCTGGCTCTTGTAATTCTTGCGGTGCTGCCCGCGATCGAAAGGCGGCTGGAAAAGGACTAGCATGGCCGTTCGACGAGGAGGTGCGCCATGCCGAGCCGATCCATCCGCAGGCTGATCGAGAACCGCAAGCTGGTGACCGCCACCGAGCAGACGACGGTGATCGAAGCGGCACGGCTCATGAAGGCCGCCAAGGTCGGCGCCGTCCTGGTGGTGAAGAAGGACCAGGTCGCGGGAATCTTCACCGAGCGCGACGCCATCTCGCGGGTCGTCGCCGAGGGTCTGGATCCCGCGCACACGAAGCTCGCGCGCGTGATGACGCACGACCCGCTCACCATCGATCCCGACAAGCCCTTCGCGCACGCGTTGATCCTCATGCGCGAGCACGGGTTCCGCCACGTGCCCGTCGTGGACCAGGGCAAGCCCGTGGGCGTGGTCTCGGTGCGCGACGCCCTCGGCGCCGAGCTCCAGGAGCTCGAGGCCGACATCCGCCAGCGCGAGCACATCGCCAACATCCTCGGCTAGTGCCGCGGCAGCTCGGCGGCGAGGTGCCGGATGCGGGCGATCAGGTCGCGATCGGCCTGCAGCCACGCGTTCCTGAGGGCAGTGCCCTGCTCGGGACTCACCGGCGGGTGGCCCTGGGGATACTGTTCGTAGAGGAAGCGCACGAAGAGCTTGCCCGGGACCGGCTCCTCGATGCGCATCGCCCGGCGAGCGGCGGGGATGGATGCGGTGGCCTCGGTGCGGATCTCCAGCTCCGCGTGGGGCTTCAGCCGCACGTGGTCGCGGATCACCGTTCGCCCGAAGCGCAGCTCACGGTCGATCGCGTCGACGGTTCGCGCCAGGATGCGTGCCTCGTCCAGGTTGGGAAGGAATTGCGCGGGCTCCTCGGCGCTGCGCACCAGGCCCTCCCAGAGCGCCTCGCGCGAAAGCGATTCCATCAGTGGGTTGAGGAAGTCGTTGATCTCGACGATATGCTCGAATCTCATGGCCGGTTTAGGATAGCGCAGCCGACAAGAACGTAAAGGGGCTAGCGGTGGTCCCAAGCGCCGCCGCCACCGTTGCCGATTACCTGAAAGAGCTTCCCGAGGAGCGGCGCGCCGTCGTCTCCACGGTGCGCGACTTGGTCCGCAAGAATCTTCCCCGGGGCTACGAGGAGGCCATGAGCTAACGACCTGGCGCCGGGCGGAAAGCTGCGCGCGGCGATCAACACCGGCAACGCCGTACTGGCACAGAAAGATGCGGCGAGCGGAGAGCTGAAGGGCATCTCCGTGGACTTGGCGCGCGAGCGCGCGCCGGCTGGCCGGTGGAGTTCGTGCCGTACGACGCCGCTGGCAAGGTGGCCGGCGATGCGAAGGCGGGCAAGTGGGACGTGGCTTTCCTCGCCATCGACCCGCAGCGCGCCGTGGACATCGAGTACACCGCGCCCTACGGCATCATCGAGGGCGGCTACATCGTCCGCAAGGATTCGCCGCGGAAGACAGTGAACGACTTCGATCGCAAGGGTGTGCGCATCGCCGTGGGCAACAAGAGCGGCTACGACCTCTACCTCACGCGCACGCTCAAGAACGCCGAGCTGGTGCGCACGCCCACGACGCCCGCGGCCGTTCCCCACTTCCTGGACAACAAGCTCGAGGCCGCCGCCGGCATCAGGGCGCCGCTCGTGCGCTACGCGCAGGCGAACCCCGAGGTGCGCGTCATCCCCGGGCGTTTCATGGTCATCGAGCAGGCGATGGCGATGCCACGCGGCAAGCCCGCCGGTGCGCGCTACCTGGCGCAGTTCGTCGAGGAGCGGAAGGCGAACGGCTTCGTCGCCGCTGGCCTGCAGCGCACCGGGCAGACCGACGCGGAGGTCGCCCCGCTCACGAAGTAGTGAATTGTCGAAGGAGGAAGGGCCCGATCCCTTCACGGACCGAATGTCGCTACACCGCGGACGCTGACGCTGCGGTGCCCTCGGGAACCGAAAATGACCGGCGGCTGCGGAACTC
>JBKJYC010000308.1:0-4551 GCA_046715885.1 Usitatibacter sp. | reverse complement strand
GCTCTACGTGGTCGTGCAGGAAGCCGTGTGGACCGCGCTCGCCAACCGCATCGGGCCCGATGTCGGCGTGCCCGACCTCGCCACCGACCCGCGAGTCGCCACCATCGCCGAGCGCCGCAAGAACCAGGAGCTGGTCTGGACGCTGCTCAGCAAGTTCGCCGAAAAGTACGACAAGAGGGAGCTGATGGCGCTGCTGAACCCGCTCGACGTGCCCTGCGGCCCGATCATGTCGACCGAGGACTTGGCCACCGACCAGCACGTGAGGGGACGCGACATGTGGGTCGAGCTCGACCACCCGCAGCGCGGCAAGTGGTTCAACGTCGGCAGGCCCATCAAGCTCTCGGCCTCGCCGGCGAAGATCGAGCGCAGCCCCACCCTGGGCGAGCACACCGACGAGGTGCTGAAGGACGTCCTCAAGTACGACGAGTCCAAGATCGCCGCGCTCAAGGGCGCCGGCGCTTTTTCCGCGCCGCCCAAGAAGGCGGCTTGAAATGAAAATCGCGATCATAGGTCAGCAGGATTTCGGCAAGGCAGTCCTAGAGGCATTCCTCGCGCGCGGCGACACGGTCGCCGGCGTGTTCGTGGCTCCCGAGAAGGAGGGCGCCAAACCCGACCCGCTCAAGGTCGCGGCCCTCGAGAAGGGCCTGCAGGTGTTCCAGTTCCCCTCGCTCAAGACGCCCGAGGCCACGGCGAAGATGAAGGAGCTCGATGCCGATATCGGCATCATGGCCTTCGTGCTGCAGTTCGCGCCCCAGGAGTTCGTCAGCATCCCGAAGCACGGGACGATCCAGTACCACCCCTCGCTCCTTCCGAAGTACCGCGGGCCGAGCTCCATCAACTGGCCCCTCGCGAAGGGCGAGAAGAAGACCGGCCTCACGATCTTCCGTCCCACCGACGGCCTGGACGAGGGTCCGGTGGTCCTCCAGAAGGAGACCGAGGTCTCCGAGAACGACACGCTGGGAACGGTGTACTTCGACCGGCTCTTTCCCATGGGCGTGAAGGCGATGCTGGAAGCCGCGGACCTGGTCGTGGCCGGCAAGCACAGGGAGGTGGTGCAGGACGAATCGCAGGCCTCGTACGAGGGCTGGTTCCGTGCCAACGAGGCGAAGGTCAATTGGAACAACCACGTCGACTTCATCCACGACACGATCCGCGGGGCGGACCCAGCGCCTGGCGCGTGGACCACGATCGGCGGCAAGAAGCTGCAGCTCTTCGGATCCAAGAAGCACTTGGTACGCACCTTCGGCGCCGTGAAGGGCAAGATCGGCGAGATCACCGACATCGGCGCGGACTCCATCCGCGTCACGGCGCAGGGCGGCCAGGTCGAGATCGCCAAGGTGAAGCCCGAGGAAGGCAAGAAGATCTCCGCGGCCGAGTGGGCCAAGGGGGCCGGCCTCGGCCCGGGCACGCTCCTCGGAAGCTGAGCCGTAGCCGGTGTAGGACTTGTCGGACGCGAAAAAAAGTGCCGGTCCGGGCAATTCGGACGTGTGCGCAGGGTCTCAACGGTTCCTACCCCAGCCACCCGGAGAACCCCGCATGAAAACCGCCATTTCCGCGCTCGTCGCCTTGGCTGCCGTCGCCGCCCTCGCTGGTTGCGAACGCCCCGCCACCACGTCGTCGACCACGGTGGTGCAGCCCACCGTGAAGGAGAAGGAGACCATCGTCCAGCGTGACGTCCCGGCCCCTTCGACCACCATTGTCCAGCCGGCGCCGTCGACCACCGTCACGATCGATGCGGACAAGAGGCCCGAGACCGAGACCACGCGCTCGTCTACGACGAGGAAGGTCGAGACGCCCCAAGGCACGGCCACGCGCACGGACACGCAGACCACGAAGACCACCAAGTAATCGCGGCTGCACCCGCAAAAGCCTTTCCCCTCGCGGGGAAAGGCTTTTTTATCGGGCGGCCGCCGCCGTCGGCGCGGGTACAATCCTCGGTTCCTGAGGAGAAGAACATGGATCACGCCATCCGCTTCCACCAGACCGGTGGGCCCGAAGTCCTGAAGTGGGAAGAGATCAATGTCGGCCAGCCCGGCACCGGCGACGTCCGCGTGCAGAACAAGGCGATCGGCCTCAACTACATCGACACGTACCACCGCACGGGCCTCTACCCGATGCCGCTGCCGTCGGGCATCGGCCTGGAAGCCGCGGGCGTCGTGGAGGCCGTGGGCGCGAACGTGACCGAGTTCAAGCCCGGCGATCGCGTCGCCTACTGCAACGGCCCGATCGGCGCCTATGCGGAACGCAAGATCCACCCCGCCGACCGGCTGGTGAAGATCCCCGAGGGAATCTCCTTCGAGCAGGCCGCCAGCATGATGCTGCAGGGCCTCACCGTGCAGTACCTCCTGCGCCGCCTGCACCTCACGCCGAAATCGGGCGACACCATCCTGTGGCACGCCGCGGCCGGTGGCGTGGGTCTCATCGCCTGCCAGTGGGCCAGGGCCATCGGCGTGAACCTGATCGGCACGGTGAGCTCGGAGGAGAAGGCGCGGCTCGCGAGGGAGCACGGCGCCGCGCACACGATCCTCTACACCAAGGAGGACTTCGTGCAGCGCGTGAACGAGATCACCGGCGGCAAGAAGGTTCCAGTGGTCTACGACTCGGTCGGCAAGGACACCTTCCTCAAGTCCCTCGACTGCCTGCAGCCCCGCGGTCTGCTGGCGCTTTTCGGCAACTCGTCGGGTCCCGTCGAGTCGCTCAACACCGGGCTCCTGTCCGCCAAGGGCTCTCTCTACGTGACCCGCCCCACGCTCATGGGCTACGTGTCGAAGCGCGAGGAGCTGGTCGCGGCCGCCAACGAGCTCTTCGAGCACGTACGCGCGGGGCGCATCAAGGTCGCGCCGCGCCAGCAGTACCCGCTGAAGGACGCCGAAAGCGCCCACCGCGACCTCGAGTCGCGCAAGACCACCGGCTCGACCGTCCTCGTACCTTGAACGCGCGGCGGGTAGTGCGCGGCGCCGCGATCGTCCTCGCCGCGCTTGCGCTCGCCGCCGCCGCGTTCGCGAGCATCGGAGCCTCCCTGGGATGGTTCTCCGGGAAACGCCCGGCCGGGCTGGGCTTCCAGGACGCGAAGTTCCGCGCCGAGCCGAACTGGAAGCCCAATTGGGTCTCGAGCACGGCGCCGCAGGAGGACAAGACGCACTACATCGCGCCCTTCGAGATCACGGGCGACCGGGTCAAGGCCTGGGCCGCGCTCGACGCGGCGATCACCGGCACGCCGGGCGCCTGCGTCGCGCAGCGCAATCCGGGCTACCTGCACGTCGAGTTCACGAGCCGGCGGCTGGGCTTCGTCGACGACGCCGAGTTCGCCATGGACGCGAGCGGCAAGCGCATCCAGGTGCGCAGCGCCGCGCGCCTGGGAGTGAGCGACTTGAACGTGAACCGCGAGCGCCTCGAGCGGCTGCGCGCGGCCGTCGCCGCCGCCGGTTGATTCCTCCCTCGGGGAGGAATAGTGTGGGTCTACGGCTGCATCGATTGGAGGCTCCCATGAGACTGAGGATGTACGTCACGCTCCCGGACACGTCGAGCGCCAAGAAGCTGGCCGATGACCTGCTCCTCGCCCGCATCGAGGACCGCCACATGCACTTCCTCGCGCGCCGCGGCACCGACCTCGGAGAGCTGCACGAAGCTTCGTACCTGCAGAAGTCGGACGCGATGCACGGAGCCGCGGTGGGCCTGGTGATCGGCGGGGTCCTCGGCATCCTCCTTGGGCTCTTCCTGGTCTACTTTCCCCCCGGCGGCGCTTCGCTGCAGATGGTGACCGTGCTCATCACCGCGGTCATTGGCGGAGCGCTCGGCGCGTGGGTGGCGACCATGGTCGGGCTCCAGGTGCCGAACTCGCGCCTGAAGGGCTTCGACCCGGAGCTGGAGGAAGGCAAGGTGCTGCTGATGCTGGACGTGCCCTCGGGGCGCTTCGAGGAAGTGCGTTCCATCATCGCGCGCACCCACCCGGAGGCTGCCGATCGCGGCAGCGAGGCCACGATACCGGCGTTTCCCTAGCGCCTTACTTCAGGTCGTACGAAACGAGCTCCTGGCGTTCGCGCAGGATGACTTTGCCCGAGGTGGTCACGTTCGACTGCTCGCTCAGGACATAGCGCTTCATCGCTGAGTTGTACCAGTAAGTCCACGTATTGACGCCCGCGTTCGTGCTGTCGCGCTGCTTCCAGCGGGAGACGCGCTCGATGCGCAGCCCGCGCACCTTGCCGGCCGCCGTCTCGACATCCTCTTCCGTACCCACCTTCAGGTCGATGGCGCTGTCGTAGGTCCGCTCGCCGGTCTGCTGGGTGCTCTTCAGCGACCACGATGAACCGGGCACCAGGGGAAACACGAAGGACTGCACCGAGGGCTTGTGCGTTTCCACTTGGCCGCCGGTCCGATGGATGATGATGTTGTTGCCGACGATGTCGCTCACGTTCCCGTTGGCGTAGATCACCTGGTCCCCGCGGATGTTCTTGACCTTGTGGGTCCACCGGCGCTCGGAATTGTCGAGCTGGTTCACGATGCGATAGGACCACGTGTCTCCGACGGCGTAGATCGGGGGCGCGCCGACGG
>JBKJYC010000307.1:0-3302 GCA_046715885.1 Usitatibacter sp. | reverse complement strand
CGCGTGGCGCGCGCTAGAACTCGGCCCAACGGCGGGGCTCCGAGCCGCCGCACCCCTCGGAGTTGATGCCCGTGCGCGCCGCCATCGACCTGCATTTCAGCCAGCCCGACATCGGCCGGGTGGTGGGCTCGCTGCGCGCGGCAACCACGCATCCGGAATGGCGGGGCAGGGCGCTTGCGGCCCTCGAGAAGCGCTCGCCCACGATGCTTTCCGTCACGCTGGAGCAGATCAACCGCGGCCAGGCGATGAACCTCGCCGACGCGTTGCGCATGGAGCTGGGCATGATCCAGGGCGCCTTCGACCACGGCGACTTCATCGAGGGCATCCGCGCGCTCATCATCGACAAGGACAACACGCCCAAGTGGAACCCTGCGCGCATCGACAAGGTGAAGCCCGCCGTCGTGGCCAGGTTCTTCGAGCAGCGCTGGACCGATAAACCCCACCCCCTCTCCCACCTCCAATGAAACTGATCACCTGCAGTGCGCTTCCCGCCGGCACACCGCGTCCCGGCATTCTCCTCGACGACAAGCGCATCGTGGAGGCCGCGGACTTCGACTCCATGCTCGAAATCATCCGCGGCGGTCGGGGGGCGATGGAGAAGCTGAAGGCGCAGGCGGCAAAGCCCGGCGCCACGGTGAACCTGGCGGACGTGAAGCTGCACGCGCCGATCCCGCGCCCGTCGAAGAACGTGTTCTGCGTCGGCTGGAATTACCTCGAGCATTTCGAGGAGGGCCAGAAGAAGCTCGAGGACAAGCGCGAGCTGCCGAAATATCCGGTATTTTTCAGCAAGGCCGTGACCGCGGTGAACGATCCGACCGGCACCATCCCCTACGACCCGTCCATCTCCACGTCCCTCGACTGGGAAGTGGAGCTGGGCGTGATCATCGGCACCGGCGGCAAGAACATCACCGAGGCCGACTCGATGAAGCACGTCTTCGGCTACACGGTGATCAACGACGTCACCTGGCGCGACCTGCAGCGGCGCCACGGCGGCCAGTGGCACAAGGGCAAGAGCCTGGACGGCACCTGCCCCATGGGACCCGCGATCGTCACGGCGGACGCGCTCGACCACACCAACCTCAAGGTCGAGTGCCGCGTGAACGGCGTGGTGAAGCAGAGCTCGTTCACGCGCCACATGTACTTCAAGCTCCCGCGCCTGATCGCGGAGCTCTCGCTCGGCATGACGCTGGAGCCCGGCGACATCCTCTCGTCCGGCACCCCCGAGGGCGTGGGCTTCGCCCGAACCCCGCCCGAATTCCTCAAGGCGGGCGACCTGCTGGAGACCGAGATCGAGGGCATCGGCGTGCTTCGCAACCCGGTCGGCTGACGTTTTTAGGAGCTAGAATGCGGGACAGGGAGAGCAAAAGATGGTGAGCAAAATCCCCCCCGGCAGCACCTTGCTCGACCGCCTCGGGGTCTATCGCGTCCTGTCGGAAGTACCCCAGCTGCGCGACAGCTATGCGGGCAAGTTCGCGTTCGCGGCGTTCATCGGCATCATCACCCCGCTCATCGTCTTCATCGTGTACCTGCTGGTGAGCCGCCAGGACTGGAACGCGATGTATCCGGTGATCATCGCGCTGCTGCTCGCTTGCTTCGCCGGTTTCCTGGGCACGCTGTGGATGCTGCGCGAGCTGCTGGCGCCCATCGACGTCACGGCCGAGGCGGTGCGCGGTTACATCGACAGCCGCAAGCTCCCCGACCTGCCCGTGCACTTCACGGACCGCGCAGGCAAGCTCATGGAGGGCGCGCAGTACACGCTCTCGCAGCTGCACCAGACCATCGACCGCCTCGAGCGCGTCTCCGACACCGATGACCTCACCGGCGTCTACAACCGCCGCGCCGGCGAGAAGCGCCTGGCCGAGGAGATCGCGCGCGCCGAGCGCGACCTGCAGGGCTTCCACATCGCGTTCTTCGACATCAACGACTTCAAGGCCATCAACGAAATCCATGGACACAGCGCGGGGGACGCGTGCATCGCCCACGTGGCGGCGCTGCTTCAGTTGAACACACGGCGCGGCGACTGGGTCGTGCGCTGGGGCGGGGACGAATTCGTGATCGGCCTGCACCGCAACCGCGCGCTCAAGGTGGTGATGGAGCGGATCGTGATGGCCATCGCAGGCTCGCCGGCGGAGATCGCCCCCGGCCGCGAGATCGTGCTCACGGTGAGCTGCGGCGTGGCGGAGTACCGCTTCGGCATGGGTGCGGCGGGCGTGGTGGCCGAGTCCGACAAGGCGATGTACGCGGCCAAGGAGCTCGCGCGCCGCGACCGCCAGTCGCACATCTGCTACTGGAACGAGTTGCCCCAGGCGGCGAGCCAGATCGCGGCGGCATGAGCATGCGTCGATGCCTCCTTCCGGCGGGGCTGCGTATCGGAATGCGAGGCGCGCCTGAAGGCCGTGGAGGATTCGCTCGCCGCACAGCTCGCCGAATTCGAGGCCAAGCGCGCTTCCACCCGCATTCGCTCTCCGTGAAACCCGCGAGGCGCCGCGGCGCCTCGCGGGGACATCACCCTTCCTGCTAGCTGGGCTTGCGCGACTGCTCGGCGCGCGCCGCGCCGATCGCCGTCTTCACGTGCTTGCGCTCCTCGGGCGGCGGCAGCTCCGCCTTCATTCCGAGCGCCTGCAGCCACAACTCGCGGCACCAGCCCTTCGAGTGGTAGAGGTGCTCGTCTTCCTGGTCCTCCACCTCGTCGTAGGCATCCTTGAGCGCCTTGACGCCGTTGCCCTTGCCGTTCTTGGCCAGCCGACCGATGAGTTCCCAGTTCAAGTGGTCCTTGGTCTCGGCGAGCACCACGCATTCGCACGCCACGATCTCAGCAGCGTCCGGCTTGCCCGCGGCCTTGGCCTTCTTCATCGCTTCCACGAGCGAGCCGCCCACAGTGCGCACGACTTCGCGGCCGGGGGTGGGAGCCTCGGGATCGATCTCGAGCGCCTCGCACACCTCGATCAGGACGCGCTCATGGTTACGCGTCTCTTCCAGGTACTTCTCGTATTCCTCACGCAGATCGTCGTTCTGCACGCACTGCAAAGCCGTCTCGTACACCTTGATGCCGCCGCGCTCGTGCTCCAGGGACTGGAGCAGGAGCTCGATAACCGTCTCTTGATTCATTTGTCGCCTCCATCGTGGAAAGAAATGCAGGCGCGCCTTTGCATAGCTCTGCAATACGAACGGCGCGCCTTCTCCAAGTTGACTGGATGGGGGGAGCGGAGGTTCCGAAATCAACACATCGGCGGAGCTTTCATCATTTCCTTTTCAGGTCTTCGGGCTTCACCTCGCGAATATGCGTCGCCACGGACCAGCGA
>JBKJYC010000306.1:0-3421 GCA_046715885.1 Usitatibacter sp. | reverse complement strand
ATAATGCGGCGCGGGTGCGCCCGTCATTCGCGCCCGCCCAATACGGCGGGGGGGCGCAGCGCCTGGTGCGCAAGGAATGGGATGCGGCGCTCGAGCGCTTCGACGCCGTGGCGCGCATCGACGAGCGCAATGCGGATGCGCACGCCGGCCGTGGCCTGGCCCTCGATGGCGCGGGACGGCGAGCCGAAGCCGAGCAGGCGTTCCGGCGGGCGGTGGCCATCGATCCCGGCCACCTCGCCTCGCTGCGCACCCTCGGTACCTATTGCGTGTCCCGCGGCGATTTTTCCGGGGCGGCCTCGTTCTTCGCGGCTGCGCTCGCGCGCGATCGCGCCGACCCGGCGCTGCCCATCTTTCTCGCCCAGGCCGAGCTGTTGCTGGGACGCTGGAAGCCGGGCTGGAGCGCCTATCGCCGCCGCGAAACCCGCGTGCAATTCGAGAAGGAGCGCGCCCGCGAAGGGCGGCCCTACCGCGTGCCGGACCGCGCGGAGATCGCGGGCCGTTGCGTTCTCGTCGTCGCGGAGCAGGGACTGGGCGACATCCTCTTTTTCCTTCGCTTCGTCGCGCGTCTCGGCGCGGCTCGCGTGGCCTTTGCGGGCGACGCGCGGCTGCACTCCCTGCTCGCGCGAACCGGCCTCTTCGCGGAGCTCGCCGCGGATCGGCGCCTTCTTTCGGCGCGGTACGAAATCGAGCTGCTGAGCGGCGACTTGCCCCTGCTCGCGGCCGGCGCGGATATGACGCCGCCCTCGCTTCACGCGGATCCGCAAGCCGCCCGCGTGGCGACGTGGACGGGGCGCCTCGAGCTCCTCGGCCCGCGCCCCTGGATCGGCGTCACCTGGCGCGCGGGGACGCCCGGCGACGTGCTCGCCCACGGCCTCTACAAATCGGTTCCCGTCGCGCCGCTGATGGAGGCGCTGAGCGCGGCGGGCGGTACCGTCGTCGCGATCCAGCGCAGACCGACGGCCGGCGAGATCGCGGAGGCCACGCGCGCCCTCGGTGCGCCGGTGCATGACCTCTCGGCAATGAACGACGACCTCGAAGAGGCCGCCGCCTTGCTGAGCGTGCTCGACCGCCACGTCGGCGTCAGCAACACGAACACCCACCTCGCCGCACTCGTGGGCAAGACCGCGCAGGTCCTGGTCCCGTTTCCGCCCGAGTGGCGCTGGGGCGCCCACGGTGCCTCGGCCTGGTATGCGGGCTTCGAGGTCTATCGACAGGAGCCTGGCGGGGACTGGAAGCCGGCGCTTGCCGCGCTCGCCGCGTCTCCCGGGAGCGCATGATCTCGCGCTAGCGCGATTGCCGGCAGTGGGTCTCGCGCGCGAGCGCGAGGAGCGCCAGCGAGATGGCACCCCACGCCAGGATCAACGAGAACCCCCGTTGGAACGCGGCCATGTCGTACCACCGCGCGCCGTCGGCCATGATGCCGCTCCAGTTGAGGTCCAGCACCAGGCCGACCGCGGGCTGCATCAGCATTCCCCCGATCATCACTCCCATGTTGGCGATGCCCGCGGCCGTGCCGCCGAGGCGCGCCGGCACCGATTCCTTGGCGAAGGCGAACGTGAGGACGAAGGAGCCGGCGCAGATGCCGACGGCCACGAGCAGCGCCACGAGAACGGCGCGCGAGTGGCCCGGTACGTACAGGACCACGGCCCAGAGCAGCATCGTGGCGAGCAGGCCGCCGATCATGATCGGCTTGCGGCGCTTCAGCCTCTCCGAGAGCACGCCGTAGCCGAGGCTGGATGCCGACCACGCGATCAGCATCGCCGAGGCGAGCGTCGCGGCTCCCGTGGTCGAGTACCCGTAGTGCATCACGAGGAACGGCACGCCCCACAGGCCCGCGAAGGAAAGGATGAGCGCGGAGAAGGCTCCCGGGGCCAGGAAAAGGATCCAGGTATTGCGATAGCGGAAGGCCTCGCGCAAGTCCGCCAGGATCGAATGCGACGCGTCGTGGCCCGCCTTCGCGGGAAAATGGCTGGCATACCCGCGCTCCGCGGGGTCGTCGCGCACCACGAGCCAGATGGCGAGCGCCACGAGCGCTGTGGCGGCCGCGCTCGCCACCATCACGCCACGCCAGCCGAAGGCGTCCACCGCCAGGCGCAGCGGCGCGCCGGCGAGCGTTGCGCCCATCACGCCGACGAAGAGCGCCATGCCGCTCGCGAAAGCGAACTGGCGCGCGGCCATCCAATGGCTCGCGAGCTTGAGCATCGACACGAACGCCACGCCCGCCGCGGCTCCGATCAGCAGCCGCCCGGTATTCGCCAGCGCCAGGTTCGGGGCGAGCGCGAAGAGCAGCGTCCCGATCGCTGTGACGGCCGCGCCCGCGGTGAGCAGCCTGCGCGGGCCCCAGCGGTCGGCGATGAGGCCGGTCGGAATCTGCGCGGCGACGTAGCTGTAGAAATAGAACGCCGAGAGGTTGCCCAGCGCCGCGGCGGAGAGATGGAACTCGCGCGAGAGCTCCCGCGTGATCACCGCGGGGGCCACGCGCTGGTAGAACGCGATCAGGTAGAGGCAGGCCGCCAGGGCCCAGACCAGCCACACCAGCAACGCCGGCGGAAAGCTCGTCTTGCCTTGCGTCCCGTGCCCCGCGCCTGGCCCGTCGGTCAATACTGTTCCCAGGGAAGCCCGTCGACGCGCCAGCCGTTCCTCGAGTTCCGATGGTGCGTCTCGTCCAGCTCGCCCTCGAAGCCGTGCAGGACATTGATCACCTTCTTGAACCCGGAGCGTTCGAGCGCAGCGGCGGCTTCGAGCGTGCGGTTGCCGCTGCGGCAGATGAGCACCACCGGGCGCTTCTCGAAGTTCGCCCCCGCGAGGCGCTTCACCTGGCCCACGAAGTGCGGGTTCAGCTCCCAGTCGGCGCCATCGTACCAGGGCACCATCATCGCGCCGACGGGGTGGCCCACGAACATGTATTCCATCTCGCTGCGGCAGTCGATGAACACCGCGTCGGGATGGTCCTTGAGGAATTGGTGGGTCAGCTTGGGCGTCAGGTGTTCCATGGCAATATTCCTTTCTCCCCGCGATTATAGAACCGCCCCCATGAACGCGCCCGACTCGCCATTCCCCCTCGATGCGGTCGTCGCTTCGGCCGCGGACGCCGTGGAGCCCAGGGTCATCGCCTGGCGCCGCGACCTCCACCAGAATCCGGAGCTGGGCAATCGCGAATTCCGGACCGCGAAGATCGTCGCCGATCACCTGCGCGGCCTGGGCTTCGACGAGGTGCGCGAGAAAGTCGCCCATACCGGCGTGGTGGGAGTCCTGAAAGGCGGCAAGCCGGGGCCGGTGGTGGCCCTGCGCGCGGACATGGATGCGCTGCCGGTCACCGAGGAAGTCGATGTCCCCTTCAGGAGCAAGGCGCGCGCCGAGTGGAATGGGCAGCAGTGCGGCGTCATGCACGCCTGCGGCCACGACGCCCATACGTCAATCC
>JBKJYC010000305.1:0-6056 GCA_046715885.1 Usitatibacter sp. | reverse complement strand
GGAGTACTGGCACATCGGCGAGACGAAGACGCGGTTGGGAAGCTCGAGGGCGCGCAGGCGCAAGGGGGAAAAGAGTCGCGACATGGGGATATTCTCGGAAGGGAGCCGAATTCTAGCGGGTGGCTTGCGACCTGCGCAGCCGTTCGCTCCAGGCCCTGTGCAATAATTTTATCCATGAAGATCTCCAGCGACTACCTCGAGCAGAACCGCAAGCTGCACGCCGAAGGCGGGTATGGAATTTCCGGGACGCGATGGGCGAAGACCGTCGTGAACCTCGCCGCCGTTGCCGGATCGCGCGACGTGCTGGACTACGGTTGCGGCCAGAGGACACTGGAGCGCGACCTGGGCTGGCCCATCCGAAACTACGATCCCTGCATCGTGGGCCTCGACGCGCCCCCGGAGCCCGCGGACATCGTGGTGTGCACCGACGTCCTCGAGCACATCGAGCCCGAGTGCCTCGACGAAGTGCTCGACGACCTCGCGCGGGTCACGCGCCGGATCGGGTTTTTCGTCATCGCCACGCGGCCGGCCGAGAAGCTCCTGCCCGACGGGCGCAATGCGCATCTCATCCAGGAACCCGTTGCCTGGTGGCTTCCAAAGCTCACGCAGCGCTTCGCGCGCTCGCAGGTGAAGGAGATGGCCGGGGAGTTCGCCGTCGTCGTGAGGCCCGCACGGGAACAGGTCGCCACCGGAATCCCGGCGTAGCACCGCGGCCCATGGCTCCTGGCGACGTGCTCTCGATTCGCGCCGGTGCGCGCGCCCTCGCGAGGATCCGCGAGAACGGCCTCGATGCGGCGGACATCGCCGTCGTGCCGGGCGCGGCCGGCGGTCCCAAGGGCCTCGGCATTTCCGGCATCGATCGCGCGATCTTCGGGGAATGGCTTCCTTCGAAGCCGCGCATCCGCCACCTCATCGGTTCCTCGATTGGCGCGTGGCGATTCGCCGCCGCTTGCTGCGGCAATCCCACCGAGGTGCTGGCGAGCTTCGCGCGCGGCTACTCCGAGCAGCGTTACCCGCGCAGGCCGAGCGCGCGCTTCGTGTCCGACTCGGCCCGCGAGCTGCTGCGGTCGCTCTTCGCCGGGCGCGAGGACGAGATCCTCGCGAGCCGCGACTATCGCCTCCACATCCTCGCCGTGCGCGGCCGCTGGCCGCTGCGGCGGGATTCGCGCTTCTCGACGCCGCTGGGCTTCGGCATGGCGGCGCTGGCCAACGCGGTCGGGCGCCAGCACCTCGCGCATTTCATCGATCGCACGGTATTCCACGATTCGCGCGAGCGCCCGGCGTTCCTGGGCGAGGGCCGCTTCGACGCCTTCCACACGCATTCGGTGCCGCTCGACCGCGCGAACCTCGCGGAAGCGCTGATCGCCTCGGCGTCGATCCCGATCGTGCTCGAAGGCGTGCGCGACATCCCGAGCGCGCCCGCCGGCCTCTATTGGGACGGCGGCATCATCGACTATCACCTCCACCTTCCGTACCACCAGTCCGAAGGGCTGGTGCTCTACCCGCACTTCACCGACCGCATCGTGCCTGGCTGGCTCGACAAGCCGATGCCGTGGCGGCGCGCGAGCGGGGCGTGGCTGGACAACGTGGTCCTGGTGGCGCCGTCGCGTGCGTACCTGGCGAAGCTCCCCTACGGAAAGCTGCCCGACCGCGGCGACTTCAAGCGGTTCGCGAACGACTACGAGGGGCGGATGAAGTACTGGCGCGGCGCGATGGGCGAGAGCGATCGCCTGGCCGAAGCGTTCCTCGATTTCACCACCCGACCCGATCCGAACCGAGTGCTGCGGCTGTAACGCCGGCCGCCTTGCCAAAACGGAGCCCGGGACACAGGATGCGACAGTGCACAACTCTGCCCGCCCTTCCAGTCGCGCCGGCTTCACGCTGACGGAGATCCTCATCGCGGTGGCGATACTGGCCGTGCTGGTCGCGGTGGCCGTTCCCTCGATGGAGCGCTACCGGCAGAGGGCGCTCATCCTGAAGGCCGCAGCCGACATCGGCGCCATGTCGGTGTCCATGGGGCACTACCGGCTCGACAACTCGGAGCTGCCGCCGTCCCTGACGGAGGTGGGATACGGCACGCGGATGGATCCCTGGGGCCGCCCCTAACAATACCTCAACCTGGAAACGAAGAAGGGCAACGGGCAGGCCCGCAAGGACAAGAGGCTGGCACCCCTCAACTCCGATTTCGACCTCTACAGCCTCGGCAAGGATGGCCTCTCCCTGGGGCCGCTCAACGCGAAGGTCTCCCGCGACGATGTCGTGCGCGCCCGCGACGGAAAGTTCGTCGGGCTTGCGACCGACTTCGACCCGTGATTGCCCGCGTCCGCCGCTATTTGTCGCGACGTGTCGGGCGGCGCCTGTTCCTCCTGTTCGTGCTGTCCGCATTCGTGCCCCTGGCCGCGCTGGCGATGCTCTCGTTTCTCCAGACGCGCGACATGCTGCTGCAACAAGGCGAGCAGCGGTTGGCCGCAACGGCGAAGGGCTTCGGCATGTCGCTGTTCGAGCGCCTGCTCCTGCTCTCGGACCTCGCAGCCGCTTCGGTCGCGCCGAATGCGCCCGCGCCCGGCGAGGGCTCGCTGGCGCGAAGCAGCTTCAAATCGCTTGCCCGGTTGCAACCCGATGGGACCGCTGCCACGATCTTCGGCAAGCCGCGTCCCGGGGTTGTAGACGAACGCGCCCGGGTGCGGTTGAGGGAGGGCCGTTCGGTTCTCCTGCTGGCTCCCTCGAATCGGGGGCTCGACCTCCTCCTGGCGGTGCCCGCGACCGTGGGTGGCGAGACCGCGGCATTGGCCGAACTGGTGCCCGAAACCTTCTGGCAGCCCGACATGCTGCCCGCCGCCACCGACTTCTGCGTGGTGGACGAGGACACGCGCGCCATCGTTTTCTGCTCGTCCGCGATGCCCGAGAACGCGCTGCGCACCGCCGCCACGCCCTCCGTGTCGGAGTCCGCGCTGCGTGTCCACCGCTGGGCGCACGAGTCGGAGACCTACCTCAGCGTCTCGTGGCCGCAGTTCATGCGTCCGGCATTCGGGACGGCGGACTGGGTGATCATCGCGAGCCAGCCCGAGAGCCTGCTCCTCGCGCGCCTGATCGATTTCCAGCGCCTCTACATTCCCGTGGTGATCCTGGCACTCCTGCTGGTGACCTGGCTCACCATCCGCCACTCGCGCACCATCGTCGCGCCGGTGGCGCAGCTGGCCGCGCGCGCCCGCGCCATCGCGCGCAACGACTTCTCGGGCCGGGTCGACATGGACCGCCAGGACGAGTTCGGCGAGCTCGCCACGGCGTTCAACCAGATGTCGTCGAAGCTCGGCCGGCAGTTCGCCGCGCTCACCGCGCTCGCCGAGATCGACCAGCTCATCCTGTCGACCCTGGACACGGTTCAGGTGGTGCGCACGGTGGTCGAGCGCATGGGCGAAGTCGTGCCCGCCGACTTCATCGGCGTCATGCTCTTCGACACTGAGAGCCCCGATCACGCGCACGCGTACTTCCGGGACATGCACTTGAACGACGGCCTGGTGTTCGCGAGGGCGGCCATCGGGGCACGTGACCGCGAAGCGCTCGAGAGCATTCGCGCCGGCGGGTGGGTCACGCTGGACGAGCGCTCGCCGGGCCTGCTCGGGGCGATTCGCGAGCGCGGCGTGCGCATCGCCTACGTACAGCCCATCGTGTGGCGCCAGGCGGTCTGTGGCGCGCTGGCGCTCGGCTATCGGGAGGAGTCCGCCCGCGCCGAGGAGGAGCGCCAGCAGATCCGGGAGTTCGCCGATCGGGTCGCGGTCGCCGTTTCCTCGGCGTGGCGCGACGAGCAGCTCTACCAGCAGGCTCACTTCGACTCGCTGACGGGACTGCCCAACCGGCTCCTCATGAAGGATCGGCTTGGACAGGCGATCGCGCATTGCCAGCGCGACAAGCAGCGCTTCGCCCTGCTCTTCATCGACATCGATCGCTTCAAGGACGTGAACGACACGCTCGGGCATACGGCGGGCGACCAGGTGCTGCGCGAATCCGCGAAGCGCATCGCCGCGTGCCTGCGCGAGAGCGACACCGTCTCGCGTCTGGGTGGGGATGAGTTCACCGTCCTCCTCAGCAACATCCAGCATCCCCAGGATGCCGGTCGCGTCGCCGAGGACATCGTGAAGGCACTTTCCGAGGCCTTCGAGCTGGACGGGCAAAGCTCGTTCCTCAGCGCGAGCGTGGGGATCGCCTCATTCCCCGAGGACGGTTCGACCTCGGAGGAGCTGCTGAAGAACGCAGACACCGCGATGTACCGGGCGAAAGCCGGCGGCCGCGCCCAGGTGGTCTATTTCGAGAGCGGATGAACGCCGAGGCCATGGCCCGGCTCACGCTCGACCGCGACTTGCACCATGCCATCGAACGCGGAGAGCTGACGGTCCACTACCAACCGCTGCTCGACCTGCACAGTGGCGCGATCCTCGGGGCCGAGGCGCTCCTGCGCTGGCAACACCCGGAGCGCGGGGACATCCCTCCGGCTTGCTTCATCCCGGTGGCGGAGGAGTCGGGCCTGATCGAGCACCTCGGCCGCTTCGCCTTCGCCGAAGCCTGCCTGCAGATGCGCGCCTGGAAGGACGAGGGCCTTTCACCGGAGCGGGTCTCGGTGAATGTCTCGCCCCGGCAGCTGCGCAAGCCCGGTGTCCTCGAGACGTTCGCCCGGTGCGCCCGCGAGGCCGGCGTGGGTCTCGACAGCCTCGAGCTGGAGATCACCGAAGGCCTGCTGATCGATCACGCGCAGAGCGTCGAGGGGTTGCTTCGCGACATGCAGGCGCGGGGGCTTCGCATCGCTCTGGACGATTTCGGCACGGGCTTCTCCTCCATGGCGTACTTGAACCGATTCCCGATCCACACCATCAAGATCGACCGGGTCTTCGTCGACGGCCTCGGCCGCGGCCGCGATTCGGAAGCGATCGTGGGCGCGATCATCGCCATGTCCCATGCGCTGGGAAAGTCCGTGGTCGCCGAGGGCGTCGAGACGACGGAGCAGCTCGCGTTCCTGCGCGGCCTCGGTTGCGATTGGATCCAGGGCTACTACGTCGCGCACCCGATGCCCGCCGCACAATTCCGCGAATTCGTCCGTGCTCACGCCGCCTCCCTCCGACCGGCGCGGGCCCTTGCCGGCACCTGAAGCCGCGCCGGGGCCCTCTCTCAGTCCACGGTGATGCCCGCGGCGCGCACGGCGGCCCCCCATTTGTCGCGCTCGCGCCGCAGCAGCGCGGTGAGCTCCTCGGGCGTGCCGCCCACCGGGTCGATCCACTGGCGATCCCAGAGCGAGGCCTTTAGCGCGGGGCTGCGGATGATGCGCACGAGCTCGGCATTGAGGCGCTTCAGCGCCGCGGACGGTGTTTGCGCCGGCGCCGTTACGGCCATCCAGACGTCGGCCTCGAATCCCGGATATCCCGACTCCGCAACCGTCGGCACATTCGCGATGAGCGGCGAGCGCTTCGCGGAAGTCTGCGCCAGCACCTTGAGCTTGCCGGCCTCCACCTGCGCAATGAGCGCGGTGGGGTTGAGGGACAGCAGCTGCACGTCGCCGGCGATGAGCGCCGCCACGGCCGGCGCGCCCCCGTTGTACGGGATGTGCACGGTCTTCACTCCCGCGGCGCTGTTCAGCAGCTCCATCGAGAGCTGCGAGACGCTCCCCTTGCCTACGGAAGCGTAGTTGAGCTTTCCGGGCTCGGCCTTCGCGCGCGCCACCAGCTCCTTCAGCGTCGAGACGTTCAGCGCCGGGTTCACGGCGATCAGGTTGGGCGACGTCCCCACGAGCGTGACGGGGGCCAGGTCCTTCAGCGGATCGTAGGGCAGGTCCTTGTACAGCGCGGGGCTCACCGCCAGCGGGCCGTTGGTACCGAGCAGGAGCGTGAGGCCATCGGGTGCGCTCTTCGCAACGGCTTCCGCCGCGATGTTGCCGCCGGCGCCGGGACGGTTTTCGACCACCACCGGCTGGCCCAACGCTTTCGAGAGCGGTTCCGCGAGGGAGCGCGCGACGACGTCGGGCTGGCCTCCGGGGGCGAAGGGCACGACGAGTTTGAGGGGGCGTGTGG
>JBKJYC010000304.1:0-6125 GCA_046715885.1 Usitatibacter sp. | reverse complement strand
GGCGAGGACGGCCTGGCGATCTGCCGGCGCCTGCGTGCCGAGGGCAACCGGGTGCCGGTGATCATGCTCACCGCCAAGGGCGACGATGTCGATCGCATCGTCGGGCTCGAGATGGGCGCCGACGACTACCTCGCCAAGCCGTTCAACCCGCGCGAGCTGGTTGCGCGCATCCACGCGGTGCTGCGCCGCCAGGCCCCGGCGCCGGTGCCGGGTGCGCCCACCGCGGCGCCGAAGGTGATCGGCTTCGGCCCGTTCACGCTCGACCTGGCCACGCGCCTGCTGTCGCGCGATGCGAAGCCGATCGCGCTCACCACCGGCGAGTTCTCGCTCCTCAAGGTGCTGGCCGAGCATGCGCGCGAGCCCATGTCGCGCGACAAGCTGATGGACCTCGCCCGCGGCAGGGAGCACGAGAGCTTCGACCGCTCCATCGACGTGCAGATCTCGCGCCTTCGCAAGCTGGTGGAGGACGATCCCAAGGAGCCGCGCTACATCCAGACGGTGTGGGGCTACGGCTACGTCTTCGTTCCCGACGGAGCGGCGCAGAAGTGAAGTTCTTCGGCTCGCTGCTGTGGCGCACGCTCGCGGTGGTGGTGCTGGCGATCGTGCTCTCGCAAGCCGTTTCGCTCTATCTCCTGCACGAGAACGTGACGCGCCCGCGCCAGGCCGTGGGCATCGGGCAGTTCGTGAACCACCTGAAGACGATTCGCGCGGCGCTGGAGACCCTGCCGCCCGAGCGCCAGGAGGCCTTCATCCAGAAGATCGCCGAGCGCGACGGGCTGCGCATCTTCCCGGTGCGCGGAGACGAGCGCGCGCAGCCCGCTCCCGACATCGCGCCTCTCGACCTCTTCCGCGAGCGCATCCACGCGATCTTCGGGCCCGACGCCGAGGTCTACGTGCGCCCCAACTCGCCGCGCGCGCTGTGGATCCGCATTCCCGCCGCCGGACGCGAATACTGGATCGCGTTCCCCCGCCAGCGCATCGACCGCGATCCCGTCGGCGCTCTCGTGGGCTGGGGCATCGTGGGCCTGGTGATCGCGTTGCTGGCCACCGCGCTCATCGGGTGGTGGCTCACGCGTCCGCTGCAACGCCTCTCGGAGGCGGTGGCGAAAGTCGGCCAGGGCGTGGAGACGCCGCCGTTGCCGGAGACGGGCCCCTCGGAGGTGCGCGAGGTGGCCCGCGCCTTCAACCAGATGAAGCAGGACCTGCGCCGCCAGGAAAAAGAGCGCGCCACGTTCCTCGCCGGCATTTCCCACGACCTGCGCACGCCGCTCGTGCGCCTGCGCCTGGAGACCGAGATGCTGGCGCCCGCGGTCGGTGCCGAAACGCAGCGCGCGATGGTGTCCGACCTCGAGGACATGAACGCCATCATCGACCAGTTCATCGACTTCGCGCGCAGCGAGGCCGGTGAGCCGCTGCAGTCGGTGAACCTCGCCGACGTGGCGCGCGGCGCGGTGGAGCGCGCGGCGCGCAGCGGCGCGAACGTCGGCGCCGACCCGGCGCCGGTCCCGAACCTGTTGCTGCGCCCGCTGGCGCTGCAACGCGCCGTGGACAACCTCGTGGGCAATGCCATCAAGCACGGCGCCGGTGCGGTCCTGGTAAGGACGGCTCAGGGTCCGTGGGGCGTCGGCCTGAGCGTGCTGGACCGCGGGCCCGGCATCCAGGCCGCGGACGTCGAGCGCCTGAAGCAGCCCTTCACGCGCCTGGACGAGGCCCGCTCGGGCGGCTCCGGGGCAGGGCTTGGCCTGGCGATCGCCGAGCGCATCGCGCGCCTCCACGGCGGGCGCCTCTACATCGGCGCGCGCGAGGGCGGTGGTCTGGAATGCCGCCTGGAGTTCCCACGCCCCGGCTGACGCAAGCGCCGAGGTGCGCATGGCGGAGGATGGCGTCCCCGTGTAATGTTCCCCGGTCCAGGGCGAACAGGGGAAGCACATGGCAGGTGGCGCCAATCCGGTCAAGGCGATTCTCTTCGCGCTCGTCGCGAACTTCGCCATCGCGGTCACGAAGTACATCGCGGCTTTCATCACCAACTCCGGATCGATGATGGCCGAGGCCGTGCACTCGACGGCGGATTGCGGCAACCAGCTCCTGCTGCTCCTGGGTATCAAGCTCTCGAGACGCCCGCCGTCGCCGGACTATCCGCTCGGCTACGGCAAGGAAACCTATTTCTGGTCGTTCATCGTGGCGCTCATGCTCTTCAGCGTGGGCGGACTCTTCTCGATCTACGAGGGCTGGCACAAGGTCCGTGAGCCCGAGCCCCTGGGCTATCCGATGCTGGCGCTCGGCGTGCTCCTGTTCGGGATCGTCGCCGAGACCTTCTCCACGTGGGGGTGCCTGCGCGAGGTGAACAAGCTGCGCGGCGGCCAGTCGCTCTGGCAATGGTTTCGCTCTTCCCGCAACGCCGAGCTGATCGTGATCCTGGGCGAGGACCTCGCGGCGCTCTTCGGCCTGACGCTCGCCTTCGTCGCGGTGGCCGCCACGTGGGCCACCGGCAACCCGCTCTGGGACGCCCTCGGCAGCATCGCCATCGGCATCCTTCTCATCGTCGTGGCGATTCTGGTGGGCGTCGAGGTGAAGGCGATGCTCGTCGGCCAGGGCGTGGACGAGCCCGTGCGCAAGGAGATGATGGGCTTCCTCGTGTCGCAGCCCGAAGTCGAGAAAGTCCTGAACCTGGTGTCCCTGCAGATGGGCAACGACGTGATGGTCGCGATCAAGGCGAAGATGCGGCGCAGCGGCAGCGACGTGAAGCTGATCGAGAACGTCAACCGCGCCGAGGCTGCGTTCCGCCAGCAATTCCCCCAGGTCGCATTTCTCTTCTTCGAACCGGACTTGCACGACTGAGACGAAAGGAAATCGCCATGCATGCCAGGCTCCTGCTGTTGTCGTGCGCGACCGCCGCCGCAATCGCGCAAGCGGCCGACCTGCGGGTGATCGTCTCGGGCGAGGTCGCGCCTGGCGTCTATGGGCGCGTGGACATCGGCAA
Organism: Usitatibacter sp.; assembly: GCA_046715885.1. Lineage (GTDB taxonomy): Bacteria > Pseudomonadota > Gammaproteobacteria > Burkholderiales > Usitatibacteraceae > Usitatibacter. The sequence goes on along the minus strand of JBKJYC010000304.1, from coordinate 3,145 downwards.
CGCCCCGCCACCGCCGGTGTTCTATGCCGATCCCGTCGTCGTCGTCCGCAGGCCCCAGCCGGTCCTCGTGCAGCCCATCTACGTGCACGTCCCGCCAGGCCACGCGAAGAACTGGAAGAAGCACTGCCGCAAGTACGGCCTCTGCGGCCAGCCGGTGTACTTCGTGAAGTCGCCGGAGTACGAGCCCGGCTACAAGCCTAAGAAAAAAGAGAAGAAGCAGAAGAAGGAAAAACGCGACTGACCCGGGAACAACCGCAGCAGGTGGGCTCCAAGGAGCCATGATGCAGATGAGCCCCGCCCGGCAGTTCCCCGTCGTCACCGTCGTGTTCATCGCGCTGAGCGTGCTCGCCTCGCTCACCTCGGCGCTGGGATCGGGCGTGCCCACTCCGCTGTTGATCAACGATCCGGGAGCGCCGTTCTTCGCGAGCGTCGCGCGCGGCGAGGTCTGGCGGGTGGTGACGCCGATGTTCGTGCACTTCGGCATCCTGCACATCATCTTCAACATGATGTGGCTCTGGGACCTGGGGCGCGCCATCGAGCTGCGCAAGGGCCCGATCTTCATCGCGCTCTTCGTCGTGGCCACTGGTGTGGCTTCCAACCTCGCGCAATACTTCATCACCCAGAGCCCGCTCTTCGGCGGCATGTCGGGCGTGGTGTACGCCCTGCTCGGCTACTTCTGGATCCAGGGGCGCATCAATCCGTACTTCGGCATGGCGCTGCACCAGACGACGGTGATCCTGATGCTGGTCTGGTACGTCGTCTGCTGGACCGGGCTCGTGGGTCCGATCGCCAACTGGGCGCACACCGCCGGATTGGTGATGGGCGTCGCCTGGGGATTCCTGCAGGGGCGAGCGCGAGCCTGAGCCACGCGGGAACGGGGATTCAGTCTCTTCTGGGCCCTGCTGATATAGACTCCCATGCATGAACCCACTCAAGATCGTCGCGATCCTCCTCATCGTGGCCGGCGCCATCGGCCTCGCCTACGGAAGCTTCAGCTTCACCAAGGAAACGCACTCCGCGAAGCTCGGCCCCATCGAGCTCTCGGTGAAGGAAAAGCAGACCGTGAACGTGCCGGTCTGGGCCGGTCTGGGTGCCCTCGCCGTCGGCGTGGTGCTGCTCGTCGTCGGCAGGAAGTGAATCGTACTGGGGAACGCCTCGTCAACCGGGTGGGGGTGGCGCGCGTTGGCCCGCCAAGGCGCTTCCGATCCCCACCGTCGAACCCGAAGGAGAGGCCCATGAAGGCGACATATGCCGTGCTGGTCTCCGCCACTTTCGCCCTCGCCCTGCTCGCCCCACAGCTCTCCGAGGCGGCATCCGTGTCCAAGCCCGGCAGCGAGGGCTCCCAGTCGCGTGGGGGCGGGGGCCACGCTAGCGGCAATCATGGCTGGGGTGGCCGCGGCGCCCCGCACCACGGCGGGCGCCATTGGGGCGGCCACCGCCACCATCATCGCCACCACTGGCGCCCGTGGTGGGGCTTCTATGCCGCCGCGCCCTTCGTCTTCGGTTCGGCCTTCTACTACTCCTCGTGGGATCCATACTGGGGCTACTGGGGGCCGCGCCACTACGGTTACTCGTACTACCCGCGCTACGAGGAGGAGTACGTCGTTGCGCGCCCGGGGGAGCAGGACCTGGGCCCGCCGAGCGAGATCAATCCCTCGGCGCCGGGCGCTCCGACGCAGGGGCCGCTCTACATGAACTACTGCCCCTCGGCGAAGGCCTACTACCCGAAGGTCGGCTCGTGCCCCGAGGGGTGGGAATTGCGCCGGCCCAATTACCGCGACTGAAAGAAGTCCTCGACATCGCTGAGGGCGCGCGTGCGCTTGAAGGGCGGCAGCGCTCGCCAGATGCGCTTCCCGTAGGGCTTCGAGGTGAGCCGCGGGTCGCAGATCATCAGCACTCCGCGATCGGTCTCATCCCGGATCAGCCGCCCCGCCCCCTGCTTCAGGGTGATGACCGCGCGCGGCTCCTGGTAGTCCATGAAGGCGTTCCCGCCTGACACGTTGATGCGCTCGATGCACGCGGCGAGCACCGGGTCGTCGGGCGGGTTGAACGGCAGGCGGTCGATCACCACCACCGAGAGCTGTTGGCCCTTCACGTCCACGCCTTCCCAGAACGACTGCGAGCCCACCAGGATCGCATTGGGCGAGCGGCGGAAGCGCTCGAGGAGCTCGTTCTTGGCGCCGCTGCCCTGCAGCAGGACGGGCCATTCGAGCCCCTCCGCGCGCAGCTTTTCCTTGAGGCGCTCGTGCCCGCGCTCCATCGCCCGCAGGCTCGTGAACAGCAGGAACGCGTGCCCGCCGCTTGCACGCACCACCGGCCACGCTGCGTCGATCACCGCATCGGTGTAGCCCTCCGAGTTCGGGTCCGGCATGCCTTCGGGCGCATAGAGCAGGGCCTGGCTCGCGAAATCGAACGGGCTCGCCCAGCTGTTGGTCACCGCATCCGCGAGGCCCATTTCCGACTGGTAGTGGGTGAAGTCTCCCGCGACCGACAGCGTGGCCGAGGTGAAGATCCACGAGCGCTTGGCACCTTCGATCTGGGCGCGGAAGATCGCGGCCACGTCCAGGGGCGTCACGTACAGGACTGCCGATTGCGAGTACGCCTCGATCCAGCGCACGGTCTCGGCGGCTCCCGCTTCGCGCTCGCGGCCGTCGGCCTCGCGCCATTCGACAATGCGCCCGCGCAACGCTTCTGCACGAGTGCGCGCGTTCTTGAGCTCCTCGGCGCGCTCTTCCTGCGCCTGCAGTCCCGCCGCCAGGGTCGAGAGCTTCTCGGCGAGCGCGTCGAGCGCCTGGTCGAACGCGGCGCGCGAGCGGATGGCCGTGAGCGGAATGCGACCGGACACCGAGCCCAGCGCGATGCGCACGTCGCGCGCCGCGCGATCCACGCCGAGCGCCGCATCCTGCAGCTCCGGGGATTCCTTCGCGTTCGCGGCCGCCGCCATCTTCGCGTCGCGCGCGAGCTCCACCACCTGCGCCGTCGCGAGCGCCTGGCCGAAGAAGAGCCGCGCCAGGTCCGGCAAGTGGTGCGCCTCGTCGAAGATCACCGTGTTGGCCGCGGGCAGGAGGTCGGCAGCGCCCTCGTCGCGAAGGACCACGTCGGCGAAGAACAGGTGATGGTTCACGACCACGACGTCGGCCTCCGC
>JBKJYC010000303.1:0-3838 GCA_046715885.1 Usitatibacter sp. | reverse complement strand
CGCCCACGCCGCCGCCCGAGCCGCCGGCCGAGCGCAAGCCACGCGCGGCGCCGAGCCTCGCCGCGGTGCCGGTCACGCGCGCGCCGGTCGAGTTTCCCGTCGCCGCCGCTGCGAAGAACATCGAGTCGGGCACGGTGAAGGCGCGGCTCACCATCGACGCCGAGGGCCGCGTGAGCACGGTGCAGGTGCTCGAAGCGCGGCCGCGGCGGTTCTTCGACGAGGAGGCCACGCGCTCGCTCAGGCAGTGGCGCTTCAATCCGGGCGCGGACAACCGCTCCTATGAAGTCGAGATTTCCTTCCAGCGCTAGCGAGACCCGGATGCCCGAACCCCGCATCGAGACCATCGGCCGTTACCGGGTGCTCGGCGTGCTGGGCAAGGGCGCGATGGGCCTGGTCTACAAGGGCATCGATCCGGTGATCGACCGCGAGGTCGCGATCAAGACCATCCAGCTCTCGCTCTCCGAGGAGGAGCTCGCCCAGTACGAGGCGCGCTTCACCCAGGAGATCAAGACCGTGGGCAAGCTCACGCACCCGCACATCGTGCCGATCTACGACGTCGGGCGCACCGAGCACTTTGCCTACATGGCGATGGAACTGGTCGAGGGATTCGACCTCAAGGCCTACATGGCCGGCGGCATGCCGCTCGAGGTCGCCGCGAGCTTGCACATCGTCGCGCAGGTGGCGGACGCGCTCGCCTTCGCCCACTCGCGCGAGATCGTGCACCGCGACGTGAAGCCCTCGAACGTGATGGTGGCGCGCACCGAGGACGGGATGGTCGCCAAGATCATGGACTTCGGCATCGCCCGCGGGCCCGCCTCGAACGTGAAGACGATGACCGGGCTGATCACGGGCAGCCCGCGCTACATGTCGCCGGAGCACGTGACCGGCAAGAACATCGGAGCGCATTCGGACGTGTTCTCGCTGGGCGTCGTGCTCTACGAGATGCTCACCGGCCTGCCGCCGTTCGACGCCGAGAGCGTCACCTCGATCATGTACCAGACGGTCAACGTCCCCGAGGTCCCGCCCTCGACGCGCAACCGCCTGGTGAAGCCGGAGCTCGACGCCGTGGTGGCGCACGCGTTGGCGAAGAAGCCGGCCGAGCGCTTCGCGACGATGCGCGATTTCCACCGTGCCCTGCGCGAGATGCTGAAGACGCTGCCCGAGCCGGGCCTGCTTCCCTTGCCCGCGGCGCCTGCGGCGCAGACCTCGCCGGGATTTCCGGCGCTCAAGCCGGCGGAGGTCGCGAGACCCGTGGCTGCGCCACCTCCCGCTCCGGCCTTCGTCGCTCCGGTGCCCGATGCCCCGGCGCCCATCGGGGACGACGGTCCCTTCCCGGTGTTGCCCGCGGCGCTGCTGGGGTCGCTCGCCGCGATCGCGCTGGTGCTCGGCGTCGCCCTGCTGCTGCGCTAGCGGTCGCTAGGTGTGTTGTTGCAAGCGGCTGTTTCGGGACTTGGGCCAGGCGACGATCATTGCCGCGTAGTGGGTCGCCTCGGACTTCCTGCCGAAGCGCGCCGCGAGGAAGTCCACGAACGCACGCACCTTGGGCGGAACTGGCTGCGCTCGGGCGTGGATGCCCAGCTCCGCCATGCGATAGCGCTCGAGCACACGCTTCAGCCGTCCCGTGCGCAGGTAGGGCACGGCGTAGAACGTGGGAACCATCGCCAGGCCGAGGCCGGCGGCCGCCATCTCGCATTCGAGCATGCCGTTGTTGACGCGCACCGTGCCCGTCATGGCAGCCTGCACGTCGCGAACCGAGAGGCCCTCACTGGCCGCGAGAAGATCCCACCTCCTTAGGTAGGTTGCTGCGCCTAGAAGGAATGGTATTGATCAGTAGTGTCCAATGGCGCAGCTTGAGTTTCATCAAGTCTAAAGGGTGACGGGCGCCTACGGGTGTATTTGAGTCCATCAAGCGGGAAGCTGGGTGCTTGCCGTTGAGAGCTTTTCAGGGAGACAGCAAATGAGACTTCCGAGACTACTGGCGCTTGTTGCATGGTGTGTTCTATCTTCAGCGCCCTTTGCTGTGGCGCAGACAGTTCTGGACAAGCAGCCACGGCTAACGAAGCCTGACGCGCAGGGTCGCAACTTGTACATTGTTGAGTTGAGCCTGGACGCAGCAGAAGGTGAAGCGGCCCGCGACGAACCTGCCGCGCGAAATCCAATGGACGCTGCAAACAGGAGCGATTTTCGTGGGTGGCATAAGCCGAGGGTGCGGGCGCTAGTCAAGCGGCTGGAACTCGAATACGGCATTGAAGCCAGGACCATGACCAGCTACGCGCTGCCATCGTTCTCCGCCTATTGCGCGGAGGGAGTTGTCGAGAGAATCCGTCGCGACCCACGCGTCGACAGAGTGCTTCCGACGTACGCGGCCACTGATTTTAGTCAAGTCCCACCCTGGGCCGACCAGAACATCGGTGGTGAGTGGATCCCTTGGGGGAAGGCAGCGATCGGCGCCAGCGATATGTTGAGCACTGGGAACGTTGTCTACATGATCGACGGTGGAATGCCCCCAGCGAACAACGATTTGGTGAGCATAGTTGCTACGCCAGTGAATCCTTTGGAGACTCCACCGTAAGCTTCCCCGCCTCGTAGACAAGTTGAAGCTGGACTTTTCTGGCAGGATTTTGCATCCAGGGAGGTCCAATGAGGAAATCGAAGTTCAGCGAGTCGCAGATCGTGGCGATTCTCAAGGAAGGCGAGGCCGGCGTGCCGGTGCCCCAGTTGATGCGCAAGCACGGGGTTAGCCGCTCGACGATCTTCACGTGGAAGTCGAAGTACGGCGGGGCGACGGTGGCGGAGCTCAAGCGGGTAAAGGAGCTCGAGGCGGAGAACTCGAAGTTGAAACGCATGTACGCTGACCTGGCGCTCGAGAACGCGGCGATCAAGGACGTTCTATCCCGAAAGTGGTGACGCCGTCGGCCAAGCGCGAGGCGATCGAGATCATGGTCGAAGGGCATGATCTTTCGGCGACTCGCGCTTGTCAGGCAGCCCGGTTATCGCGGGCGGCGTACTACAGAGCCGGAGTGGATCGGGCGGTGCAGGATCGGCCCGTGGTTGATGCGTTGAACGAGATCGTGGCGGTCGAACTGCGCTGGGGATTCTGGAAGTGCTATGACCGGCTTCGCCACCTGGGTTGGCCGTGGAATCACAAGCGGGTTCACCGAATCTACTGCGAGATGAATCTCAACCAGAAGCGCAGAACCAAGAAACGACTGCCGACGCGCGATCGCGTGTCGATGGTCGTTGTCGATGAGATCAATGCCGTGTGGGCGCTCGATTTCATGCGCGACGGGCTGTACGGGGGGCGAGTGTTTCGAACGATCAACGTGATCGACGAAGCCGACCGCGGCGCCCTGGGAATCGAGGCCGCGGTGAGCATCCCGGCCAGGCGCGTGATCCGCTTCCTCGAGCAGCTGATTGCCGTCTACGGCAAGCCGGCCGCGTTTCGCTGCGACAACGGCCCGGAGTTCATCAGCCAGGCCTTCTCCGATTGGTGCAAGGAGCAAGGCATCGAGATCCGATTCATCCAGCCGGGCAAACCGGACCAGAACGCCTTCATCGAGCGATTCAACAGAAGCTACCGCAACGAAGTGCTCGACGCCTACCTCTTCAGCTCGATCGCCGAAGTGCAGGAGATCACTGACGACTGGCTGACGCGCTACAACGAAATCAGGCCGCACGACGCGCTGGGAAGCCTGCCCCCAGCGCTTTACCGCGAGCGTTTGCTCGCAGCAGAAACTCCAGTTTAGAGTTGTCTACGAAACGGGGAAGCTTACGGCAGCACTTTAGGGCCGCCGACCTCCAGGTGCTTCAAAATAATCCCCTCTCCCCTGGTTTGGGG
>JBKJYC010000302.1:0-2864 GCA_046715885.1 Usitatibacter sp. | reverse complement strand
CTGTATCGCCGGGACCAGCATGGGCGCGGTGATCGGCGGCGCCTATGCGGCCGGCGTGTCGCCCGCGGAAATGAAGGACTCGATCCGCAAGACCGACTGGTTCAATGTGTTCGAGGACACCGCGGGCCGCGACCTCGTGAATCTGCGCAGGAAGGAGCTCGACGACCGCTTCACCTCGGGGCTCGAGTTCGGCATCGGCCGCGAGGGGCTCAAGTACCGCGCCGGGGCGATCGCGGGGGAGAAGCTGAAGCTCCTCTTCAACGAGCTGGTGCGCGAGGACCTGGGCGAGCGCACCATCGAGCAGCTTCCCCTGCCGCTCGCCATCATCGCCACCGACATCGGCAGCGGCGAGCGCGTGGTGATCCGCAAGGGCAACCTGACCTCGGCGATGCGTGCCAGCATGTCCGTGCCCGGCGTGCTGGCACCGGTGCTGCGCGAGGGACGCAAGCTGGTCGACGGCGGCCTGGTCGACAACGTCCCCATCGCCGAGGTGCTCGACCTCTGCAAGCCCGACATCGTGATCGCGGTGAACGTGGGCTCCCCGTTGTTCAAGCCCGAGGAGGTGACGGGGCTGGTGAGCGTGGTGGGCCAGATGGTGAACCTGCTCTCGGAGCAGAACGTCGCCCGCTCCCTCACGCTGATGCGCAAGCAGGACGTCTACCTGCGTCCCGACCTGGGCGACGTCGGGAGCGCGGATTTCTACCGCCAGATCGAAGCGGCCGAGCGCGGTCGCAAGTCCGTGACGGAAGTCGCCGGGCTCATCCGCACGCTCTCGGTTTCGCCCGAGGAATACGAGCGCTGGCAGTCCCAGGTGCGGCAGCTCTTCACGCCGCGCGCTCCGGTCATCGACGAGGTTCGCATCGCCGAGACGCGCTACGTGAGCCCGGAAGCGATCCGCGCGGGGCTGCGCGTGAAGGAGGGCGAGCCGCTCGACAGCAAGAAGCTCTCGAGCGACCTGGTCTGGGTCTACAGCCAGGGCGACCTGCAATCGCTCGACTACAGCGTGGTGCGCGAGCAGGACAAGACGGTGCTGCGCATCCTGCCCGCCGAGAAGGACTGGGGCCCGAACTACCTGCGCTTCGGCGTGAACCTCGCGTCCGACTTCCGCAGCGAGTCGGACTACAACCTGCGCGCCAACTATCGCCGCACATGGGTGAACCGCTTCGGCGGGGAGTGGCTGCTGGGCGGCCAGATCGGCAGCGAGCAGTTCCTCGGCACGGAGTTCTACCAGCCCCTCGACTACGCGGCGCGCTGGTTCCTGCGCCCGTACACCAGCATCTCGTCGCGCGTGATCGGGCTCTACGACAACGGCGACCGGATCGCCGAGTACAGCGTGCGCGACAGCCGCGCCGGCCTCGAGGCGGGGGTGAACCTGGGCATCTACGGGCAGGCGCGCCTGGGCTGGCGCGAACGCAGGACCAAGGCGGAGCGCGACACGGGCGCGGTCCTCCTGCCGGACGTGTCCGACCGCACCAGCGGCCTCACGGCCACGCTCGCCATCGACAGCCAGGACCAGCCGTACTTCCCGACGCGCGGCGTGCGCAGCCAGGTCGGGTATTTCGACGCGTTCCGCGTGAACGGCACGGAGGCGAAGTACGGCCGGCTGCACGGCAACCTCGAGGGTGCGCTGTCGTTGCGCGACTTCACGATCATCGGCGAGATCGACGCGGGGCGCGCCACGAAGGGCACCTTGCCGCTATCGGATCTCTTCGCGCTTGGCGGGCCGCGGCGCCTGTCGGGCTTCGCCAACGACCAGCTGCTGGGCTCCGAATACACCTACGGGCGCCTGGAAGCGCAGTGGCGGCTCACCAAGCCCATCCCCCTGGTGGGGCTCAACCTCATCGCCGGCGTGCTCGCCGAGACGGGGCGCATGCGCAGGCCGCTCACCGAGCTCAGCCTGACGGGATGGCAGAACTCGATCGGCGCGTACATCGCCGCCAACACGTTCTTCGGTCCGATGTACTTCGGATATTCGGACGCGAAGAACGGAAGCGGGCGGTTCTACCTCTTCGTCGGTACTCCGTGAGCGGTCAGAAACGCACCAGCGCGCCGAGCATGTAGTTGTCGAGCTTGGTGTCGTGATAGCGGTTCCACTCGGCGAACATGCCCCAGCTCCGGTCGGCCATCCACTTCAGGCCCGCGCCGTAGACCGCCTCGGTCTCATGCTCGCTGCTCTCGAATTTCGTGCGCGCATAGCCGATCTTTCCGTATCCCGAGAGTCGTTCGGCGAACGGCACGTTGCCGACGACCGAGACGCTGTACGAGCGCAACTTCGCTTCCCCGGAGACGGGTCTTCCATTCAAGTCGCCGCCGAAGCCGTAGCGGCCCAGCTCGTAGAAGGCGAGCTCGCCTCCGACGACGTTGTTGAAGTCGTAGCCGAGGCGCGCGCCGTACGACCAGTCCCTCTTGTCGACGGCCGAGCGGGTCAGCCCCAGGTTTTCCGGACGGACATTGACGTCGGTGCGGCCCACGGAAAGACCTGCGTACCACCCCTGCGCGAGTGCGGGTGCGGATGCGGCGAGGGTGAGCGCGGCCGCCACGGCCGCAAGCAATCGATTCATGTGCAATCTCCTTGGTGGAACGGGAATGGGTGCCCGCTTTGCGCGGGCTTCCGGAGATTGGTTCCTGAATCGAAACGGAAAGTTCCGGCGTCTACGCAGGAAGGGCGCAAGCGCAGGCCCAGCACAGCTCGAAATTGGAAGGATTTTCCTCCCCGCATTCTGTGCAAATTACCGGGGGGCCCATCGGGCGGGGCTTGAGGAACTGGCTGATGAGCCGGATGGCGCGCGGCGCCTGCTCTTCGTCCTCGACCCACACCTGGGGGAGCGAGGCCTCGATCGGCAGCTCGCCGGCGATGCTCGATG
>JBKJYC010000301.1:0-4926 GCA_046715885.1 Usitatibacter sp. | reverse complement strand
TCAAGACCCACCGCACGCCCGTGTACGACCGCGACCGGCTCGCCGCGGGCCAGACGATCGCGGGCCCGGCGATCATCGCCGAGCGCAACGCCACCACGGTGGTGGAGCCGGGCTGGGAAGCGCGCGTCACGGAGCTCGACCACATGGTCCTCGAGCGCGTGGTGCCGCGGCAGGTGCGCTACGCGCTCGGCACGCAGGCCGACCCGGTGATGCTGGAAGTGTTCAACAACCTCTTCATGTCGATCGCCGAGCAGATGGGCGTGCGCCTGGCCCAGACCGCCTACTCGGTGAATATCAAGGAGCGCCTCGACTTTTCCTGCGCGCTGTTCGACGCCGAGGGCAACCTGATCGCCAACGCGCCCCACATGCCGGTTCACCTGGGCTCCATGGGCGAGTCGATCAAGACGGTGATCCGCAAGAACGCGGGGAAGATGAAGCCCGGCGACGTGTACGTGCTGAACGACCCGTACAACGGCGGCACGCACCTTCCCGATGTGACGGTCATCTCGCCGGTGTACCCCGAACGGAATGGGGACAGACCCCATTCTCCGGGTGGAGACCACGGGTCTGTCCCCACTCCACTGTTCTACGTCGGCTCGCGCGGCCACCACGCCGACATCGGCGGGATCACCCCTGGCTCGATGCCGCCCTTCTCGCATACCGTCGAAGAGGAGGGCGTGCTGCTGGACAACGTGAAGCTGGTGGAAGATGGCCGCATGCTCGAGCAGGAGATGCGCGCCCTGCTCAAGGCGGCCAAGTACCCGGCCCGCAACCCCGACCAGAACATCGCGGATCTGCGCGCGCAGATCGCCGCCAACGAGAAGGGCGTGCAGGAGCTGCGCCGCATGGTCGGGCATTTCGGCCTCGACGTGGTGCGGGCCTACATGAACCACGTGCAGGACAACGCCGAGGAGTGCGTGCGGCGGGTGATCGGCGTTCTGAAAGACGGGGCGTTCGAGTACGAGATGGACAACGGCGCGATGATCCGCGTGAAGATTTCCATCGGCGCGGACCGCCGCAGCGCGACCATCGACTTCACCGGCACCAGCGGCCAGCTCGCGAGCAACTTCAACGCGCCGGCGGCCGTGGTCTACGCCGCGGTGCTCTACGTCTTCCGCACGCTGGTGGACGACGAGATCCCGCTCAACGCCGGGTGCCTGAAGCCGCTGAAGGTGATCATCCCCGAGGGCTCGATGCTGAATCCGCATCCGCCCGCGGCCACCGTCGCCGGCAATGTCGAGACCTCGCAATGCCTCACCGACGCGCTCTACGGCGCGCTGGGCGTGATGGGCGCCTCGTACGGCACCATGAACAACTTCACCTTCGGCAACGACCGCTACCAGTACTACGAGACGGTCTCGGGGGGCACCGGCGCGGGCCCGGGCTTCGACGGCACCGACACGGTCCAGGCGCACATGACCAACTCGCGCCTCACGGACCCCGAGGTTCTCGAGTGGCGCTTCCCGGTGCGCGTCGACGAGCACACCATCCGCCGGGGCAGCGGCGGGAAGGGGCAGTGGAGCGGGGGAGATGGCGCCACGCGCCGCATTCGCTTCCTCGAGCCGATGACGGCCGCGATCCTCGCGGGCCACCGGCGCATTCCCCCTTACGGCATGGCGGGCGGGGAGCCTGGCGCGCTGGGGGCGAACTGGGTCGAGCGCGCGAACGGCGCGCGCACCGAGCTCTCGTTCGCCGACGAGACCGAGATGGGCGTGGACGACGTCTTCGTGATCGAGACGCCGGGCGGCGGGGGGTACGGAGTCGCATGATCGCGGCGGCGCGCCGGGCCCTGCTCCTCGCGCTCGCCGCTTGCGGCGTCGCGTTCGCGCAGCAGAGCGACTACGCCGCCGACTTCGACCACTTATGGGAGACGCTCGATCGCGAGTACGCCTACTTCGGCAACCGCACCGTCGACTGGCCCGCGGTCCGCGACACGCATCGGCCGCGGGTCGCGGCGGCGGCCGACGGCCGCGCCTTCGTCACCGCGCTCGAGGCGATGCTCGAAACGCTCACCGATTCCCACCTTCACCTGCGCACAAACACTCCCTCGTCGCCTCTCCTGGTTCCCAGCGGACTCGACCTCTGGGCCGAGTGGCGGGGCGCACGCGCGATCGTCACGCATGTCCGCAAGGGCCACGCGGCGCAGGCGACCGGGCTGCGCGCGGGAGACGAGATCATCGAGCTGAACGGAATCGCGATCGGCGAACGCGTGCGCAAGCGCCTGCCCTGTTGCCTGAAAAAGCTGAACCACCAGGTGCGCGGCTGGGCGCTGCTCGTGGAGATCGCGGGCAACCGCGATGCCGATCGCGTCTTGAAGGTGCGTCGAAGCGACGGCCGGAATCTGGAGGTCCGGCTCGAGCGCTCGTTCAAACCCGCGCCGGAGGAGCCGGTCTCCTGGCGGATGCTTCCCGGCAAGCTGGGGTACATCCGCGTCACGTCCCTGGGCGACACGCGGACCGTGGAGCGCTTCGATGCCGCGCTCGAGGCGCTGAAGGGAACGCAGGGGCTGCTGCTCGACCTCACGGAGACCGCGGCTGGCGGCAACACGGACGTGGCCGAACCGATCCTCGGCCGGTTCTTCCGCGCCGGCGCCGTCTACCAGACGGGGCAGCCGCGGACCGGAGCGCACTGGCGCCGGGAGGTTGCGCCGCGCGGCCCCTGGACCTACGACGGCGCAGTGGTGGTTCTCGTGGGCCGCTGGACGGCGAGCATGGGCGAGGGCATGGCGATCGGCTTCGACGGCACCGGGCGCGGCGTGGTCGTGGGATCGCCCATGGCGGGCTTGCTGGGCGCGGTGTTCACAGGCACGTTGCCGCGCAGCGGCATCGCGTTCAACTATCCGGCCGAGCGGCTCTTCCACGTGGATGGAACCCCGCGCGAGCGCTTCCGGCCGGCGCCGGAGCCGGGTCTCGCCGCGTTGCGCCACGAGATCTCGCGCCGGCGGCCGTGAGCGTTCAGAAGTTGCCGAACCAGTTCGTCTTCCAGTACTCGAACTTGCCGTCGCTGAGCCCGGAAACGCCGTTCACTGCATTGGGCCCGGTGAGCGTGGCGGACACGCCGAGCCGCACGGGCTGCGCGAATGCGGCCGAGGCGAGCGCGCAGCCGAGCGCGAGCAGCACCATCTGTTGTCGCAGGTTCTTCATTGGCTCCTCCTCCCGAGTCCGGATCCCGCGGGTTGACATTTCTCTTTTGAAGGCGTGAGCACCCGCGCATTGTGCAAAAATTAACTTCACCCGCGTAGGGAGCTGCGTATAAAATGGGCACCTTTTCCCCGGCGCATCGCCACCGATGCGCGCGGGCGGGAAAGTGAAAGCCCCTCGTGAGAATCGGCCCGCACAAACTCCGCAACCAGCTCATCGTCGCGCCCATGGCCGGCGTGACGGACCGTCCTTTCCGCCAGCTCTGCAAGAAGCTGGGCGCCGGGATGGCGGTCTCGGAGATGGTCGCCTCCAATTCGCTGCTCTGGGGTTCGGAAAAGACCATCCGGCGCGGCAACCATGACGGCGAGGTGGAGCCGCGGGTGATCCAGATCGCCGGCGCCGACCCGGCGATGATGGCCGAGGCCGCCCGCTACAACGTGGACAAGGGCGCCCACATCATCGACATCAACATGGGCTGCCCGGCCAAGAAGATCTGCAATGTCTTCGCCGGCTCGGCCCTCCTGAAGGACGAGGTGCTGGTGGCCCGGATCGTCGACGCGGTGGTTCGCGCGGTCAATGTCCCGGTCACGCTCAAGATCCGCACCGGCTGGAACAAGGACAACCGCAACGCGGTGCGTATCGCGAAGATCGCGGAAGATCACGGCATCCAGTCGCTCGCCATGCATGGGCGCACCCGCGCATGCATGTACACCGGCGACGCCGAGTACGACACCATCCGTGCCGTGAAGGAGTCGGTGGGCATCCCCGTGGTCGCCAACGGCGACATCACGACCCCGGAGAAGGCGAAGTACGTGCTCGAGTACACCGGCGCGGACGCCGTGATGATCGGGCGCGCGGCCCAGGGCCGGCCTTGGATCTTCCGCGAGATCGAGTACTTCCTGGAGACCGGCGAGAAGCTCGCCCCGCCCCCGGTGGCCGAGATCCGCGCCGTCCTTGTCGAGCACCTGCACGACCTGTATGCGTTCTACGGCATGGAGCGCGGCGCGCGGGTCGCGCGCAAGCACATCGGGTGGTACACGAAGGGACTCAGAAATTCCGCCGTGTTCCGTTCGCGGATGAACACTCTCGAGACCGCCGAGGAGCAGCTCGCCGCCGTGTGGCAGTTCTTCGGCGAGCTGTTGGCGCACTCCCGGCAACTCGAATACGAAGAAGAGGTCGCCCTTGCAGCCTAGAACCCACCACCGTTCCGAGCGGTCGGAGTCCGGCGTGCGCGAGAACGAGCTGTCGAGCACGGTCCGCAAGGTCATGAAGCAGTACTTCAAGGACCTGGACGGCGAGAAGACCATCGACGTCTACAAGATGGTGATCCATTGCGTCGAGAAGCCCATGCTCGAGGTGGTCATGAACCACGCGCAGGGCAACCAGACCCGGGCCGCGGAGCTCCTCGGCATCAACCGCAACACGCTGCGCAAGAAGCTGCAGGAACACGGGATCGAATAATGTCCGCGGTGAAGATCCGCCGGGCGCTCATCAGCGTTTCGGACAAGACGGGCATCGTCGAGCTCGCGAAGTCACTGCTCACCTACGGGGTGGAGATCCTTTCCACCGGCGGGACCGCGAAGCTGCTGCAGCTCAACGGCGTGGTCGTCACCGAAGTGGGCGACTACACCGGCTTCCCCGAGATGATGGACGGGCGCGTGAAGACACTGCATCCCAAGGTCCACGGCGGCATCCTCGCCCGGCGTGACCTGCAGGAGCACACCGCGGCGATGGCGCAGCATGGCATCCCGCCGATCGACCTCGTCGTGGTGAACCTCTATCCGTT
>JBKJYC010000300.1:0-2899 GCA_046715885.1 Usitatibacter sp. | reverse complement strand
CTGCCGGCGGCGCTGTCCCAGGCCTGCGAGGCTCCGCCGCCGTCGAACGCACCGCCCGCACCGACGATTCCCGCTGCGGCCGCGGTGCGACCGAGGCTCGAGGAGGATGAAGAAGAAGAATCACTCGACGACCAGCTCGTGCCCCCGTCGTTCGAGTCGATCGCTTCCTCGGCCATGCGCGACTGGAACTTCCAGCTGTTCGGTGTCCACTTGAACTCGCGGTCGGGATGCCAGTAGCGCACGCGCGGGATCGTATCGCGGGTGTTGACGGTGAACTTACCCTTGCCCACGCGCAACACGCCGCCCTCGGCGTGCTCTTCGAAAGCGAAATCCGCGAGCAGAACGCCCGCCGCGTCGAGGACGCGCACGTTGTCGCGCACTCCGTCGGACTGGATTTCCGCAGTCGCCGCGGCGAATCCCGGCGGGTTCTTCCACGCGAATGCCCTCGAGGCACCCCGGGCACGGCGCGCCTTCACGAATTCGTGGATGCGCGCCGGATGGAAGTGGGGTTGGAGATCCGGAAACATCGAGCGGAACATCGCCTCGGACTTCGCGGCGCTCTGGGCAAGCGAGCGCTCCTTGCGGCCAGACGCCCCTCGGCTGACGATCTTGCCGAGGAAGATGAAGCCGAAGAAGAGCCCCAGGACGATCGCGAAACCCCAGAGCTCCCGGACCGCGAAACCCAGGAGACCTTCGATTATTTCCATCGAACCCCCTTCAGTGCAGCGCCCCGGCGACGATGCACTAGAGGCGCTGTTCCACCCACCCGCGGACTGATTCGAGCGCGGCCGGCAACGCGGCGGGATTGGTTCCGCCCGCCTGCGCCATGTCGGGACGCCCGCCGCCCTTGCCGCCGACCTGCGTGGCGACGAAGTTCACGAGGTCGCCCGCCTTCACGCGCGCGATCAGGTCCTGCGTGACGCCAGCGATCAGGCTCACCTTCTCGCCCTCGGCCGAGGCGAGCACGATCGCCGAGCTCTTCAGCTTGTTCTTCAGCTGGTCGAGGGTGTCGCGCAGCGTTTTCACGTCCGCGCCGTCGAGCTTCACCGCGAGCACCTTCACGCCTTTCACGTCGACTGCCGAGTCGGCCAGGCTGTCGCTCTGGCTCGAGGCCATCTTTCCCTTGAGCCTCGAGACTTCCTTCTCGAGGACCTTCACGCTCTCGACCACCTGGGCGAGGCGAAGCTCGATTTCCTGAGGCTGCGCTTTCAGGGCCTCCGCCACGCGCTCGATGCGATCGCGATCCTGCTGCGCTTGCTGCAGCGCCACCGTGCCCGCGATCGCCTCGACGCGCCGGATGCCCGCCGCGACGCCGCCTTCCGAAACGATGCGGAAAAGGCCGATGTCGCCGGTGCGCGCGACGTGCGTGCCGCCGCAGAGCTCACTGGAGCTGCCGATGCCGAGGACGCGGACCTCGTCGCCGTACTTCTCGCCGAAGAGCATCATCGCCCCCGACTTCTGCGCTTCGTCGATCGGCATGATCTTCGCGGTCGTGGCCTCGTTCTTGAGGATCTCGTCGTTCACCAGGCCTTCGACGCGGCGGATCTCGTCGGCGCTCATGGGCTGGTTGTGGCTGAAGTCGAAGCGCGTCTTGTCCTCGTCGACCAGCGAGCCCTTCTGCTGCACGTGGTAGCCCAGCACCTCGCGCAACGCCTTGTGCATGAGGTGCGTGGCGGAATGGTGGCGCATCGTGCGCGCGCGCTTGTCCAGGTCGACGTGGGCGGCCACGGTGTCGCCGACCGCGAGCTCGCCCGTCGTGACCACGCCGTGGTGGCCGAAGACATCGGGCTGGACCTTCTGCGTGTCCCGCACCTGGAAGAGCGTGAGGCACGCACCCGCCTTGGTGAGCTCTCCGCGGTCGCCCACCTGGCCGCCGGACTCCGCGTAGAAGGGCGTGCGGTCCAGGACCACGATGCCCTCCTCGCCCTGCATCAGGCACTCGACGCTGGCGCCCTCGCGATAGAGCGCCACCACTCGGCCTTCCTCGGTCAGCAGGTCATAGCCGCGAAACGCCGTCTTTGCGCCGCGATACTCCAGCTGCGCGCCCTGCTTGAACTTGCTCGCCGCGCGCGAGCGCTCCTGCTGCGCGCCCATGGAGGCTTCGAACGCCTTCATGTCGATCTCGAAGCCGCGCTCCCTGCCGATGTCGGCCGTGAGGTCGATGGGGAAGCCGAAGGTGTCGTAGAGGCGAAACGCCGTCTCGCCGTCGAGCTTCTTCGGATTCTTCGCGAGCGCGGCATCGAGCATGGCCATGCCGTTCTCGAGCGTCTCGCCGAAGCGCTCCTCTTCCTGCTTCAAGGTGGCGGTGACCCGCGCCTCGTCCTTTTGCAGCTCGGGATAGGCCTCGCCCATTTCCTTCACCAGGTCCGGCACCAGCCTGTAGAAGAACGGCTGCTTCTTCCCGAGCTTGTAGCCGTGGCGCATGGCGCGCCGGGCGATGCGGCGCAGCACATAGCCGCGGCCTTCGTTGCCGGGGATGACGCCGTCGGTCACGAGGAAGGCGCAGGCGCGGATGTGGTCCGCGATCACGCGCAGCGACGGGGATTGCAGGTCTTTCGTGCCGGTTTCGCGCGCCGCGGCCCTCACCAGCGACTGGAAGAGATCGATCTCGTAGTTCGAGTGGACGCGCTGCAGGATCGCCGCCAGCCGTTCGAGGCCCATCCCGGTGTCGACGCACGGCTTCGGCAGCCGCGGCATGTCGCCGTTCGGCTGGCGGTCGAACTGCATGAAGACGAGGTTCCAGATCTCGATGTAGCGATCGCCCTCGGCGTCGGGCGATCCGGGCGGGCCGCCGGCGACGTCGGGGCCGTGGTCGTAGAAGATCTCGCTGCACGGGCCGCACGGGCCGGTGTCGCCCATCATCCAGAAGTTGTCGGATTGGTAGCGCGCACCCTTGTTG
>JBKJYC010000299.1:0-6511 GCA_046715885.1 Usitatibacter sp. | reverse complement strand
GTAATACAGAGTGGCCATCGGCATCCATCTCTCGCTGGGCGCGGCGGGGACGCGCTTGAACGACACGTTCTTCCCGGCGGTAAGCAACCACTTTCCGATCATCGGCTCGAGCTGGTAGCAATGCGGGCAGCCATACCAGAAAAACTCGATGACCTCGACTTTTCCTCCGCCAGATGTCGGTTGCGGGGAGTCGAGGATCGAGTATTTCGCCCCCCCTTGCCCACGGCCATGATCGTGTCCCTCGTGGCCCCTTTCCTGTGCCGCGGAGGAGCCCACGGCGAGGAGTACCCCGGCGAGATAGCCCAGAGCCCTCAGCGGATAATTCATGGATGACCCGAGTCGTCCGCGGGTTGCTCGTTTCCAGCTACCGGTGGGGCGTGGGAGTGATCGTGGCTCATGGGGCCGGCTTGAACGCATCGAGGCGAATCGCACGCTCCACGTTGATCACGTAGACCCAACCGGATGCGCGGATCGCGTGTCCCTGAGTGCGCAGGATCTCCAGCGCGCCCTCGACGCGCTCGTCGGGACATACGATCTCGATCTTTGCCTCGGTGATGACCGACTCTCCGAACTCCATGGAGTAGCCGGCTTCCGCGCGCGAGAGTGCCTCCAGCGTGCCTTTCACATCCGTGAGGGAGAGCTCCGTGAAGCCCGCGCCCAGCAGCGTATGGACGATGTCGGCGGCGCGTCCCCGGTGAACGAATGCCTTGATCTCCTTCATGAGGCCTCCTGGACGGGTGAGCCGTCCGCTTTGCGGGTTTCCATCCACTCGTAGATCACCGGAAGCAGGATCAGGGTGAGAAGGGTCGACGTGATGAGCCCGCCGACGACCACCGTGGCAAGCGGCCGCTGGGTCTCGGCGCCAACGCCGGAGGAAAGCAACATGGGCAGCAAACCCAGGATCGCGACGCTTGCCGTCATGAGCACCGGCCGCAGGCGCAGCTCCGTGCCCCGTCTCACGGCTTCCGACACCGGCATCCCCTTGTCGCGCAACTCGTTGATGAAGGCTACCAAAACGATTCCGTTCAGCATCGCCACCCCGAAGACGGCGATGAACCCGATGGCCGAGGGCACCGAGATGTACTGCCCGGTGATGGCGAGCCCGATGAGACCTCCGATGGTCGCGAAGGGAACGTTGGCGATGATCAGCATCGCGTAGCGCACCGAGTTGAATGCCGTGTAGAGCAGGACGAAGATGAAGAAGATCGTGAGCGGAACGATGATCGAGAGGCGCTTCAATGCTCGCTGCTGGTTCTCGAACGCGCCACCCCACTCGATCCAGTAGCCCGGGGGCAGCTTCACCTTCGCGGCGATCAGGCGGTCGGCGTCCTTCACGAAGCCGTCCACGTCGCGCCCCTTCACGTCCATCTGGATCACGGTGTGCCGCTGGAGCTGCTCGCGCCGCACGAACGTATAGCCCTCGGCCGTGGTGATGTCGGCCACCGCGCCGAGCGGCACGATCGCGCCATCCGCCCCGCGAAGCGGGATTCGGGAGATGCTCTCCAGGGAAGACTTCGCCTCATCCGATATGCGCGCCGTGATGTCGAAGCGCTTCACACCTTGAATGAGCGTCGATACGGGCTCACCGCCAATGCCCGTGCGAACGACCGTCAAAACGTCATCGGCATTGAGCCCGTAGCGTGCCAGCCGCTCGCGGTTGACCTGGATGCGAATCTGCGGCTTGCCGACGTTCGCCTCCAGCGAGAGGTCCGCGACCCCGGGCACGCTGGCCAGCACGTCGCGCACCTGAGCGCTCAGCCGGTCCAGCTCGGCGAGGTCGGTTCCGTAGATCTTGGCGGCCAGCGTCGCGCGTACACCCGAGATCAACTCCTCGACCCGCATCTGGATGGGTTGGGTGAAGGCGATGACCGTGCTGGGAACGACGACTTCCATCTTTTCGCGCATGGCCTCCGCGAGCTGCCCGATGTTGCGCCCGCTCTTCCACTCCGACTGGGGCTTGAGCGCCGTGTAGACCTCCATGTAGTTCACGTCTGCTGTCTCGCCCTTCTCGGCGCGGCCGATCATGGAAACCGTGGTGCTTACTTCGGGAAACTCCGAGAGCGCCCTTTCGATGCGCTTCGCGACCTCGATGGATTGCTCGAGCGATGTCGACGGAATGGAGGTCACGCGCCACATGATCGATCCCTCCTGGAGCTGCGGCATGAACTCCTTGCCGAGGAAGGGAAAAATGGCCAGGGAGGCCACGAGCAGCATCACCGCGATGACGGCCGTCGTTCCGGGTTTGCCAAGCGCCCGGTCCCGCAGCGGCAGGTAGGTGCGCTTGATGCGGGCGACCAGCCAGGTATCGCGCTCCGGGCGGGGCTTCAGGACCAGCGCGGCCAGCACCGGAATCAGCGTCATCGTGAGGATGAGCGAGCCCGCCATGGCGAAGCTGATGTTGAACGCCATCGGCTTGAAGAGCTTGCCTTCGAGGCCCTCGAGGCTGAAGAGCGGCACGAACACCACGATGATGATCAGGATGGCGAACGCG
This sequence comes from Usitatibacter sp., assembly GCA_046715885.1. Lineage (GTDB taxonomy): Bacteria > Pseudomonadota > Gammaproteobacteria > Burkholderiales > Usitatibacteraceae > Usitatibacter. Next base: position 4,020 of record JBKJYC010000299.1, on the reverse strand, counting down.
ATCGGATTTGCCACCTCGCGCGCTGCGGCGAGAACAGCGGCGGTGCGGTTCACCTCCTCGCCGTGCGACTGGCGCTCGGACATGATCCGGAAGGCGTTTTCCGTCATGACCACTGCGCCGTCCACCATCATCCCGATGCCGATCGCCAGCCCCGCGAGCGACATGAGGTTCGCGGACAATCCCCAGCGGTCCATGCAAATAAAGGCGATCAGCATGGCCAGAGGAAGCGCGGCGATCACAACGAAGGCCGACCGCAGTTCGCCCAGGAACAGGAAGAGCACGATGGCCACGAGGATCGATCCCTCGATCAGCGCCCGCTGGGCGGTCCAGACAGCCTCTTCGGCCAGCTCCGTGCGCTCGTAGATCGGCTTGATCACCGCGCCTTCGGGAAGCGCCTTCTGCGCGATCTCGACCTTCTTCTTGACGCCGTCGACCACGTCCTTGGCGTTGGTCCCGATGCGGGAGAGCGCCATGCCGAGCACCACCTCCTTGCCATCCCGGGTGACCGCGCCGAATCGAATTCCGCCGCCTTGGCGGATGTCAGCGACGTCGCGGAGAAAGACGGGAGTGCCGTCCTTCGACTTGACGACGATGCTCGCCAGGTCCGCTTCGCTCGTGACGAGGCCCAGTCCGCGAACGAGGTACTGCTCGGAGCCCACGTTGATGAACTGGCCGCCGACCTGACGATTGTTGGCCTCGATCGCGCCCATCACGTCCTTGTAGCCGAGGCCGTATTTGATGAGCCGCAGCGGATCGATCACGACCTGGAACTGCCGTTCCTGGCCGCCCCATGAGAGGACATCGTCCACGCCCGGCGCGGTGCGCAGGATCAGGCGAACGCTCCAGTCCTGCAGCGTGCGCAAGTCCATGTCGGAAAGCGTGCCGGCGAGCTTCTCGTCGGTTCGCTCCAGCGTGTACCAGTAGACCTGCCCGAGACCCGAGGAATTCGGCCCGAGCTCGGGCTCGCCATAACCCGTCGGGATGCGGGACTTCACTTCTTCGAGCCGCTCGGCCACCAGCCGGCGGGCGAAATAGATGTCCATGTCGTCGTCGAAATAGACGCCGACATAGGAAAGCCCGAACAGGCTCACGGAGCGTATCGCCTGCACTTTTGGAAGTCCCGCCATCGCGCTCTCGATGGGAAAGGTGAGGAGCTGCTCCACATCCTCGGCCGCGAGGCCCGAGGACTCGGTGTAGATGTTCACCTGCGCGGGCGTCACGTCGGGAAACGCATCGATGGGCACCACATGGAAAGCGCGGATTCCCAGGCCCGCCACCACCACGAAGGCGATCAGCACCAGGAACTTGTAGCGCAGGGAGGCTTCGACGAGGCGGCTTAGCATCTGAAGCCCTCAGTGCGCATGGCCGTGGCCGATCTTGGACTTCTGCAGCCTCGCCTTGATCGCGTAGGCGCCGGCGACCACCACATCTTCGCCCGCGTGGAGTCCGGACTTCACGATCTGGCGTCCGCCCAGGTCCTCGCCCAGCTCCACCGCGCGCGCTTCGAAACCATCGACTTCCTTCACGAAGATCACCTTCTTGCCGTCGACCAGGAGGATGGCTTCGGTCGGCACCGCGAACCCCTTGCCGCGTGCCTCCGCGTCGACCTGAACGGTTGCGAACATCTCGGGCTTCAAGCGGCCGTCCGTGTTCGGGACTTCGATTCGTGCCTTGATGGTGCGGCTCTCCTTGTCCACGACACCGCTCACGTAGGCGAGCCTTCCGCGGAAACGCTCGTTCGGATACGCCTGCACGCTCACCTCGGCGGCGGCCCCGGCACTCACCCGGGCCAGGTCCTTCTCGTAGAGGTTGGCCTCGATCCACACGGTCGAGAGATCCGCGACCGTGAAGAGCGACTTGTCGGGCTGCGCCAACTCGCCAATGACGGCGGCTCTCTCGATGACGGTGCCGGCGAAGGGCGCCGTGACGGGAAAGATCGATTGGGCAGAGGTGCCCTTGGTGGGAACGATCCCCATCATTCGCAGTTTGTCGGCGGCCGCCTGCGCCGCCGCGCGTGCCTTCTCGTGCTCGGAACGCGCGCGCAGGAAATCCTTCTCCGGAACGACCTGCTCCTGAAAGAGTTTCTGGGCGCGCTCGAAATCCGAGCGCGTGACCGATTCCTGGCTTGCGGCCTGGAGGTAGGCCGAGTGCGCTTCGCCGAGTTCGACGCTGTCGAGCTCGGCGAGGATCTGTCCGGCCTTCACGGCATCGCCGGCCTTCGCTTGCACGCGCAGGACGCGGCCCGGGACGCGCGGCGCCACGTGCGCATACCGGTCGCGATTCGGCTGGATCGTCGCGGCAACGCTGAAGCGCGCAAGGACCGGCTTCTCCTCGGCTTTCTCGGTTCGCACGCCTGCGTCTTTCATCTCGGCGTCGGTCAGCTTCACGACGCCCTCGTCTCCGTGGTCATCCGTCTTTGCCGCGGTGGGCTTCGCCGCCGCATGGCTCTCGGCGGATTCTTTCTTCCCGCATCCGGCGGCGAGAATCACGACCGCGCCCAGCGCGGCGAAAAGGACGGTCAATCGGGAGACGTTCATGGTGCGGGCCTTGGGGATCTGGAATTCGTGGTTGCGGAATCGGAATCGGTGGGCCAACCCGCGGCCTGCTCCAGCGCGATGCGCGCCTGGAGAAACTCCGTGAGCGCGTCCAGGTAGTCGCGCCGGGCATCGAGCACCTGGCGGTTCACGAGGACGAGCTGGACAATGCCGATCTCGCCGGCGCGGTATGCCTTCGTGGAAAGGCTGAGGTTCTCGTCGAGGCTCGCGAGCACGCTGTCGGACATGCGGCGCACACGCGCCTCGAGGCTGTTCAGTCTTTCCCACAGCGAGCGAACCTGCGCCTCGCCATCCCGGATCGCCGCCTGCCGCTCGATCTGCGCCCGCGTGAGCTCCGTCATCGCCCTGCCGATGCCGGCGTCGTTGCGGCGAAAGAGGGGAAGCGGCACGGTCACGGAAAGCGTGGAGACGCGCTCGCGGAATTCCTGCGGACCTTCGCGCGCGGAAGTGATGCCCACGGTGACGTCGGGAAAGACCGAGGCGCGCTCCAGCGCCAGGCGGCTGCGTGCGGCCTCCTCGCGGTGCTCGAGCACCCGAAGCCGCGAACGCTGCGGCAAGGACGCGAGCAGCGCAGGCAGCGTGTAACCGGGCCTGGTTGCCCTCAGGTCTCCCGCGACCTCGGGGAAGCGATCGGCGGGAAGCTGGATCAGCCCCGCCAGCTTGGCTCGCGCCTCGGCCAGCTGCTCGATCGAGGTCGCCCATTGATTGCGGGCCCGCTCGGCTTCCACCTTGGCGAGGTTGCCATCCAGCCGGCTGTCCTCGCCCGCGGCGACGCGCTTGCCGATGGCCGCGGCGGCGTCCGCGGCCAGCTCTAGATTTTCCTGCTCTGCCGCCACGCGCCCCTGGAGCGCCAGCGCCTGGAAGAATGCCTGCTCCACTTCGCCACGGATGCGCGCGCGGGTCTCCACGACTTCCGTGCGAACCGCTTCGAGCTCGCGCTGCGCTGCGGCGCTGCGGTGAACGCGCTGCCCGGCGATCTCGAAGGTCTGGCTGAGCCCCACCGCCGACTCGCGAGTCCGGACGTCAAATCCTTCCGCCTGGGGAGAGGTGCGGCGCGTGCGCTCGATCGAGAGCTCCGGATTGCCGTGCAGGAGGCGCCCCGCATCGCGCGCTTCCCCTTCGGCCGCCGCGAGGCCTGCTTGAGCGGCGCGCAGGGTTGGATTCGCCTCCTCGGCGAGACTCCATGCGTCGCGCAGAGTCAGCGTGCCCGTCTGTGCCTGCGCGCTACCGACCGCCATGAGAAGTACCCACAACGACACTCGCATCGAATCCTCCGGAACCGTTTGGAAGAAATTCGGCGAGGCGCCGCGAGATGCGGGCGCTATGGTGTTGCTACGGGATGCGTCCCGCTCGCCGAACTACGCGAGCACGGACCGTGGGGGACGGTCGAAAGGTTCCAGCGGGTGATCGGCGGCCGGAGCGGCAACCTTCGGACTGTCCGAGCAAGCGACTTGAACGGCCGCTA